>JBAPMH010000506.1:0-8251 GCA_049278515.1 Chthoniobacterales bacterium | reverse complement strand
AAAAATTGCGGACACCTCGTACCTCTCTATAAACGTCCCCAACCAGCCTCCAAACGGCGGCTGCGGCATTTGGTAATTCGGCTGATGGTAATTTAGAATGATGTGTTTCTTGTTGTGGCGGGCTGTCCGCAGATCGTTTTCCAACCAATCCCTGGCGGACTCGATCTGGTACACGTGATAGATCCCTGCGTTCTTCCGAGAATAGTGGTGAAACCTAATCTCAAATTCTGGGTAGTTGTTTAACTGGACGAAATGGACGTTTCCAATCTCCCAGGAGTAAGCAAGGCTGCCTGTAAAGGTCCTATGCAAGTCTTTGGGCTTGGTCGTTTTCAGAGCATCAAAGGTCGTCAAATTCAGGGTGTTCTTCACGTAATCGCTCAAGTAATTGATCATTCTTTTGGCGCACTCATTGTTGTAGCACCCCTGCGGCGTACTTGATGGGTTCTTGGTCTCATGAATTGATCTGACCGGAAGTCCGTGGCCAGCGGCGTAATCATGGTTTCCTAAACCCGGGTAAAGCGTGATGCCTAGGTCTTTTTCGTAAAATTTTTGAAAGTTGCCGAGCTCGCTCCCCCTGCCGATTGCCGTCAAATCGCCGTTCACAATCAATCCCTTAATGGTCGAGTCGGCTTGGGCCAGGGACTTAATCTTATTGGACTGGAGCGTATTGTCGTTCATCGAGACCTGATGCTTGCTGCAGCCGGGGGTCGGGCTGGTGCAGATATCCTGGCCATGATCCTCGTCATCTGTGTACCAATCGAATTGGGGATCCGAAGCGATTATCATCTTAAATGGCGGGGTAGGTGTTGGCGTCGGTGTGGCAGGAGGAGAGGCGGATGAACTTTCGACCAGACAGAAGCTGAACAGGACAAGCAGCCAAAAAGCGGCGCCGAAATGTTTAGGCGAGAGCGTTTTCATAGATTGATTTGTTTGTGGGGTTTATTCATCTGTTGGAATATCGGGGGGAAATGTTCGGGAATTAGACGGATGTTCGTCTTTTCAAGGCGTCACTCGGCCGCATTACGGGTGGCCACGGAGGGAAGCCGGGGAGCGAACACGACCAAGGCCTAACAGGGCGTGCCGGAAGGACGCAAGCCCATTTTTTGTTGCCGTTCGGGCCGGCCGCAAAATTCTATTATCGAGAGCGATTCCCTGAATCCGCACCCGCCTTTCCGCCGAGCCCGTGCGGCCCCAACAAGGTCTTCTGTAGCGACGGTCCGGCAGCTGCCGGATCGCCGCTAGACGCGGGTAGCAGCCGCAGGTGTTTACGCCGGCAAAGTGGCGTCGCTCCAGCGCGGATGGCTTTGGCGGACGGCCGTGGTAGGGACGGCGCGCTGCGCCGTCCGCGAATGTTCCCAGCGCGCCATACCTTCCGCGGACGCCGCAGCGCGGCGTCCCTACCAAAAAGCATCCAGGCCTCGTGCCGTAGCCGTTGCCCTGCCGGGATCACCGATCCCGGCTACAACGCGGCGCACAGCGGCGCCGCCCCAGGAGAAGGTCAGCGCAAAAGAACCGCGGGGATTTTTCCCCCGGAGCCGGACGAATCCTCGTTCACGGCAACTTTTGCCGGCGGCGTCGGAATCGGTTCCTTGCCCTTTGCCTTCAGGGTGTCATTCAGGGCCGGCAAATCTTTCGCGATGAGCTGCTCGAATTCCCTGACGGCATCCGCGAGTTCCTTCTTAAGCGCCTCGATGTAGGCGATGAGGTAATCGCCGGGCTTTCCTTCGTAGCTCAGGATCGCTCCATAAAGCTGGTCGGTATGCTCCCGAAGACGCTCTTCGCCGGTGATCGCGCCGCCTTCGGTGGTGGCCACGATCTGTTTGCGAACAGCATCAACTTTGGCGTCGAAATCGGAAACCGTTTTCCCGAGCTCATCGCCTTCCGGCAACGCTCCCTTGCTCTTCTTCAGAGCGCTCCGCAAAACGAGAATCCGATCCATGAGCGCGCTCTCGTCCCCGAAAAGCGCGTGCACTTTCATGGCTGCGTCGAACTGCGCCTTGCGATCCGCTTCATTGAATTTCACCCGGCGATCCAATCCAACCGTCAGTTTCGTTTCAGAGACCTTGTCCGCCTTGGTCATCCGGACGGTGTAGGTGCCCGGCAACAGCCGCGGTCCCCGGAGGCCCGACCCGGCAAGTTGGACGGCCGGCGGAACCCGCGGCGGCTTCTCGCGCATGCTCCAAATGACGCGGTTCAATCCCGGCCGCTTGCTCGCCGGCAACGTGTCCACCACTCGACCGGAGGGATCGAGCACTTCGATCTTGAGCTTTCCGAAGAGATGACGCGAACGCTGGTAGTAAGTAATGACAGCCGCATCCGGCGGATTATCCCCGACGAAGGACGCAGACCCATTCGCCCAGCCGCCGTTGGCATCGATGCGCTGCTGCACCGGGCGCGCCGAAACGAAAGCGGCTTCCTGCGAAAGCAAATCGGCCGAGAGGGCGCGCCACGGCGAAATGTCGTCCACGATCCAGATGCCGCGGCCGTGGGTCCCGAGGACCAAATCATGGTCCCGGGGATGAATCGCCAGGTCGCGCACAGCCACGGCGGGGAAACGGCTGCCCTTGAATTGCGCCCAGGCTTTCCCGCCGTCGATCGAAACAAAGAGACCGAACTCCGTGCCCACAAACAAAAGATTGCGCTGCACCAAATCCTCTTTCACCACGTGTGCATATCCGCGCACGCCTTTGGAATCCTGCGCTGTAATGAGCGGCGTCCAGGTCTTGCCGAAATCGGTCGTGCGATAAACGTAGGGCGCGAGATCGCCAAAGCTGTGCCGGTCGAACGCCGCCAGGGCCGTGCCCGGGTCAAAGTTGCTCGCCTGCACCCAGCTCACCCAGGAATTCTTCGGCAGGTCCTTCACATTGCCGACGACGTTCGTCCAGGTCTTCGCGCCATCCTTCGTGACCTGGACGTTGCCGTCATCCGTCCCGACCCAGATCACGTTCTTGTCCTTCGGAGATTCACTGATCGAATAGATCGTGGTGTGCATTTCGGCCGCGGAATTGTCCACGGTGACGCCACCGGATTGTTCCTGCTTTTGTTTCTCCGGATCGTTCGTGCTCAGGTCCGGCGAGATCCGGTCCCAGGTCTGGCCATGGTCGCGGGAGCGGAAAAGGAACTGCGCCCCGATGTAAATTGTCCCCTTCTCGTTCGCCGAAAGCGCGATCGGCGTGTTCCAATTCCAGCGGAGCTTCTCCTTGTAGTTTGGCTTCGGCTGGATGTCCCGCCGCTCATGGGTGTGGCGGTTTACGCGTCCGATGAAGCCGCCCTGGGCCTCTGCGTAGAGGTAATCGGGGTCGCTCGGGTCGGCGAACATCCAGAAGCCGTCGCCGCCGTACATGTTCTCCCACTGGGCGCTGGTGATGCCGCCGGGATATTGCGATTGGCCCACCCACGAGCTGTTGTCCTGCAAACCGCCGTAAACCTGGAACGGATCGCGATCGTCCAGACTCACGTGGTAAAACTGCGAGATCGGCAGATTGTCGCCCTTCCACCATTTCGCCCCGCCGTTGTGCGAATACCAAATCCCGCCATCGTCACCCGAGATGACGGTCTGCGGGTTGGTCGGGTCGATCCAGACATCGTGAAGGTCGCCATGCGCGCCCTGGAAACCACCGACGACGGCGAAACTCTTTCCCGCGTCCTCGCTCATGATCAGGGGACCGTCGGTTTTGAAAAGCCGGTCCGGGTTCTTGGGATCGACGATCAGGTTCGCAAAATAAAACGGGCGCCAAACCATCCAGTTGCTCTTGTCGCGTTTGTCCCAGGTAGCGCCGCCGTCGTCGGAAACGAAGAGGGCGCTATCGGTGGATTCGATGAAGACGTAAATGCGCTTTGGATTTGACGGCGCGATCGTCACCGCAAGGCGGCCGTACGGTTTGTTCGGAAATCCCCGGTGAGAGCCGGGCGTAATTTCTATCCAGGTCTGGCCGCCATCGCCGGAACGAAAGAGGCCGCTGCCGGAAGGCTTATCCGGGCCCTCGCCCCCGGAGCGGAAGGTCCATCCTTTCCGGCGGAAATCCCACATGCCGACGTAAAGGATATTCGGATTGGTCGGGTCCATCGCGATGCTCGAGGCGCCGGTCGAAGCGTTCGTTCCCCTCAGGATAAGGTCCCAATTCTTGCCGCCGTCCGTGGTTTTGTAGAGGCCGCGATCCGGGGAATCACTCCAAAGGGCCCCCGGCACCGCCGCATAAACCGTGTCGCTGTTTGCCGGACTGACGACAATTTTCGACACGCGCTCCGAATTCGGAAGGCCCGTGTAAAGCCAGGTCTCGCCGCCATCGGTCGATTTGTAAATGCCGTTGCCGACCGAGACACTGTTGCGCGTCCAGCTTTCGCCGGTGCCGACCCAGACATTCTTGGAGTTTTTTGGATCGAGCGCGATGGCGCCGATCGATTGCACCGGTTGCTCATCAAAAATCGGCTTGTAACGCGTGCCGCCATCTTCGGATTTCCAGACGCCACCGCTGGCCGCGCCGACAAAGATGGTGAGCTTGCCGGACGGTTCCCGCGTGGCCGCGATGGCCGAGACCCGGCCGCTCATGGCTGCCGAACCAATATTGCGCGCACCGAGCCCGGAGATCGTGGAGGAATTAAACGGCGCCTGCTCGGCGGCCAGGACTGGGCCGGCGATGGAGAAGAGGGCAACGAAAGAATATTTCAGGAAGCGCATGATGATTATTTGGAAGCGGTGGGAAATTTGAAGGTAGCGTCATCGACTGGGACGTTGGCCTCGGCCTTTTCGAAAATGATCTTTTGCTTGTCGGTCGAACCTTTGGGCCCGCCTTCAATCGAGAACGGGAAAAAGACGCCGTCGATTTTTTCATAATCGCCGAGGTCGGTTTCGTTTTCGACCTGGGCGCCGTTCTCCATCCGCTGGGTGATAATGCGAATCTCCAGGAAATGGTCCGGATCGAGATAAACATAATTCACGTCGCCATTTTTGCGGACAACCTTGAGCTTGTGCGCCAGGGTTCCGTCCACGTCCTCCTGGCCGAGGTACTCGACCGTGCTCCCCTTTGCCTTCCAATCGACGAGCGGCCCATCCACTTCTGCGTCTTCCACGAGCGCTTTCGCCTCGTCCACGGAGATTTTTTCCGGGTCTTTGCGCCCCCCGAACGGTGTAATTTTCCAGCCCTCGGTGCCGTCGTAGGCGTCGATTCGAGTCATCCCTTGCAGGGTCGTTTCTTCCCGGACCGCTCCCGGGCGCTTTTTCGTCTGAACGTAGGTCAACTCGAGCTGGCCCTGGTTCACAATCATCTTTCCCTGCAACCGCAGCGTTTGCACCGCGGCCAGGGCCTGCGCGCCGCCTTTGGCCTCGATGTTCTTCGCGGTCAAACTGTCGACGGTCTCCCGGACGTTGAGCGGTTTCGGATCTTGAGCGTTAAGTCCGGCTCCAAGAAAGCAGCCGGCGACGAGTAAAATGACAACACGTTTTTCCATAGGCTTTAATTCCTATCCAAGGCGATCTGTGGCCACGAAAAAGCCGCGGCCATGACAGATGAGGACGGCGTGGAGCTATCGCCGGCCTGACACCCTGGAACTCGCTAACCGTGCTCTGGCCCACGTGCCCTTGTCAATAGACCAGATCGTGTTTCGCGGGCTCGGCCATCTTGCCTCCGTTCGCACAAAAGCTTGAGCCGAGCACGCTACCGAATTAGTTCTCAGCTCGCATGAATGGTCAGCCCCCTTCCTCTGTTCCGCCGATTCAGCCGGCGCCGCCGTATTATCCGCCTCCGCGACAGGGCATCGGCTGTTTCGCAAAAGGATGCCTGACGATTCTCATCCTCGGCTTTCTGTTCATGGCCATCGTCGTGGGCGGGGGCTGGTACCTCTACAAAAAATCGTTGGCGAATCTGACTTCCGTCGTTCCTGCTGATGTTCGGCTCGAAACCCCGACGGAGGCCCAGATCCAGGCGGCGGAAAAATCCCGCGACAGAATGGACCTGGCAATCGCCAGGAACGAGGAAGCGACCGTCGAGTTTACAGGACCCGAACTCAACGCCCTTCTCTCCAGCGATCCGGATTTGAGCTTCCTGCGCAACCACACCCGTATCGACATCTCGAATTCGATCATGACCGTAACGCTCAGCGCCCCGCTCGATTCGTTGCCCTGGCCAGGATTGGAGGGAAGATGGTTCAACGGAACAATGCGTCTCAGCATTTCGTATTCGTCTGGCTCCTTCCATACCGAAATCAAATCCGCGGAAGCAAACGGCCACGAACTGCCCGACTACTTCCTCGGCGGCTTTAACTCGTCTTTTGACCAGAGTTTCAACAGGAGTTTTCGGGAGGAGATAGAAAAGAACGAAAACGGCCCAGAGTTCTGGAGTCGCGTCAAAAGCCTCTCGCTCGAAGGCGACAAGCTCGTGATCGTGACCAAGGCCAGGTAGGTGGCCGGGACGTCCTCCGGCGTCGGCGGAATTCTTGTTGCCCGCCTGCCAGCCATTTTGGTAATGAGGGGCATGTGTCCCCGGTCCAACTCCCACGCCTTCCCCGTAACGATCTGCTAGGAGGCAAGCGCCACAGCTGGCGCAATAGAATCGATTACAAATTCATACATGTAGCGAGCACTCGTAAACGCAGCGTATGCCCTAAATTCATCGCCTTTTTGAGCGTCTGCAAAATCACTGACCGATTTGATGGAGATCGCAGATGGAGTCTGGATCGTTGCGTTTCTAGCAGCGTAGAACACTCCATACGTTTCCATTTCAATACCTACGAGCTTTCGCTGATGTGATTGCAATTCGGCGATAATGCTAGGATTTGCAATTACGGAGGATCCCGACCCAACAGGCCCGAGCATCATTTTTAGCCGCGATGACGGTTTTGCTCCCGGCCAAGCACTCTCGTCGTTGATTCTTGCCGCCTTGGCTGCTTGATCGTCGACGATTAATATCTTCAACATAACAGTTGGAGGTGACCGGTGATTTCGTCCTTCCAGTTCGATCGCGAAGGCGTGTAGTACACACATCCAAGATATAGGTCAGGAAAGGTTTCTTGGAGGGAGACGTTAAGCTCTGGAAGTTTCATAGCATCGCTTCCTTCGCCGAATGCCTCGAACTGCGTAACAACTAAAACTTTCGTCCGGATCCCCTTGCGTTTCATCTCTGCAAGTAGGTCACGTCCCGCGAATGGCTCGAATTCAAACCCGTCTTCGTCCCTAGTAATTTCAAAAATCGGCAAGCTCATGTCTAAAATGACCAGGTCGACTGGTTGCGATAGAAGTGCCTTTAATCCACTCTTATAAGATTTTCGTTTTGTTAAATATGGCTTGTCCGGCAAGTCTTCGAGGTATTGCGAAATGCGCTCGAGCTTATTCTCATCATCCTCAACTATCAATATTCTCATACGGTCAAACCCGTCGTCTCGAATTGTAATGTAACTGCAAGCTCGTCATCGGCAGTGTAGCCGAACTCGATATGGTGCTGCATGCGACGTAAATCAAATCGGAGGATTTTGTGAATTTTGTGTAATCCGCTCCCTCCTTCGCGCGCGATGATATCATTCTTGTCCCCCTCAATGCGATCTGCATACTTCGTGCGCATTCCCATCGCCGGGTCAAGAAGGCGACGTTCAGGCGACAGGCTATTAGCTATGGTAAATGTTAATACGTCGCGTTCAATTGCTGCGTTAAGGGAGACGCGCAGCGTTCCATCAAGACCACTATGTTTGATGGTGTTGTCCATGAGGGTTCGGACGATATCAGAAAAAGCCGGAAAGTAATTGCCGTCGAAGAGCGGGTGGTCCGGAGCCTTCACGGTGGGACTGAAGTGGGATGTTGGATGGATATTTGACACAACGGCCGCACAGATCTTGACAAGGTCCTCGAGCGAGAAGGCTTCTACGGCCGTATGCCCGGAAACGTTAAACCAGTCGGCCATACGCTGGAAATCATTTTGGAAGGCCGTTAGACATGTACTCGCAGTCATTTGAAACTCGCTATTTACGCTAGGCGACAGCGTTCGTTTGGCTTGTTCCTGGAGTGTCACCAAAGCATCATAGGCCTCTTGCTTAAGCGGACCGGAAATGTATTCCCTAATTTGCCTAAGGTTCGAATGCGTGCGAGCCCACAACACCTCCAAGATGCTATCAACAAACTCATCGTAATCCCTTATGGCTCGAAACTCTTCGCTGAACATTTTCGCCAACTCCGCATTAGAAAATGCATAATCAAAGAGACCAACCTCATTCCTTCTCTCTGTACGGATTCGGATCAAATTACTCTTCAGTCGATCTGCAATTA
>JBAPMH010000505.1:0-9509 GCA_049278515.1 Chthoniobacterales bacterium | reverse complement strand
TTGCCGCGATTGCAAAACATTGTCGCACGGATTAGTCCCATCGCTCTTCCCGTAGTTGCGGGTGTGTCATCCCGAGGCTGGCGAAGCGCGCCGAGGGATCCCACAGGCGATCTAACGCTTTCGCGAGATGCCGGACGTTTTTGTCGAGCTGCCCGTCGCACTGTTTGAGTGACGCTATCTGCGACTGGGAGGTCCCTCGTCGTCTGCGCGACTCGGGATGACACCGATTTAGCTGGGCGTAATTCTCTGTCGGGGCAAATGAGGAGCAGACTTCAACCGCTCAATCGGGGCGAGCGACATGTCATCCCGAGGCTGGCGAAGCGCGCCGAGGGATCCCACAGTTGCAATTTCGATCACCCAAGCCACTAACCCCGGTTCACTTGACGCAGACACCCGATATTCGCGGAAGCGGTCCGGCGCCAAATAATCTCAGCTTTGCCGGCACTTGATTAAACATCGAGCGGCGGAGCGCTCGATCCACCCAACCACGGGCCCAGCTTATCGCGCAATTCCGGCGTTAAATTAATCCGCAGGTTCGCGTCCATTTGGACAAAACCTCCGTCTGCCCGGGACAACATCAGGCGCACGGAACGCGTCCCCGGCGATCCCGCCAAAATCGTCTGCACCTGGCGTAATTCTTCTCCCGTCGTGGCCGGTGAGAAAGACAAAACCAGCGGCGGTTCGTTTTCAGAATGGCCGTTCCCGTTGCCATTCGATTCGTCAGGCAGGTGCGCCTGCCCGTCCGTTGCCGCCAACACCTTCGCTTTTTGCGCAACCGCCCGGAGCGCATCGTCCCGCCGATCGAGCGTTCCCTGGACGGCGATCACACGACCCAGGACGAGGGATTCGGCGATCCTTACATAAACTTCGTTCCAAAGGACCACCTCCAGGGTAGAGGTCAGATCTTCCAGCCAGACCACCGCAAACGGTTTGCCCTCTTTCTTGGTGAATTTTTTGTCCACCTGCACAATCGCGCCCGCGATCTTGAACGATGCGCGATCCGCCAACTCATTCAGCGACGCGATCGTCTGATAATTTCCGCTGGCCAGAACCTGGGCGTAGGCATCGAGCGGATGTCCGGTGACATAAAAACCGAGCAGCTCTTTTTCGTAAGACATCCGCTCGTGCTCTGTCCATGGAATGACATGGCGCGCGGCCGGTCTCGAAGCCGGCGCCGGCATGTCGTCGAAAAGTGAAACCTGGCCGCTAGCCCGGTCGCGTTGCGAGGAGGCCGCCGCCGCCATTGATTCTTCGATACAGGCGAAAAGTTCCGCGCGGTCGCGCCCGAGAAACTCGAAAGCGCCGCACTTGATCAGGTTCTCAAGAATCTTTCGGTTCGCGACCCGCGAATCGAGCCGTTTGCAAAAGTCTTCCAGGGACGCGAACTCGCCGCCAGCCTCGCGTTCCTTGATCGCGATTTCCATCGCCCCTTCGCCCACGTTTTTGATCGCCGCGAGTCCGTAGCGGATGGCGCCTAATGTGGGAGCGGCCTGTGCGCCGCGACTGCCGGCAGCAGTTACGGCGTCCGAGGGGCGTTCGTTGTCGGGGCGCAAAGGCCCCTCCCACATTTCCGGCGTAAACTTCAGTCCGCTGCGGTTCACGTCGGGAGGCAAAATCGGAATGCCCATTCGTTTGCACTCGCCGACGAAGGTCGAAATCTTGTCTGTGTTATTGATCTCGTTGCTGAGCAAGCCGGCCATGAATTCGACCGGGTAATTCGCCTTCAGATAAGCCGTTTGATAACTGATCAATCCGTAAGCGGCGCTGTGGCTCTTGTTGAACCCGTAGCCGGCGAATTTCTCCAGCAAATCGAAAATCGCGTTCGCCTTTTTTTCCGGGATCTTGTTCAACCGGGCGCAGCCTTCGATGAAATTGGCGCGCTCCTTCGCCATTTTTTCCCGGTCCTTTTTTCCCATCGCGCGCCGGAGCAAATCCGCCTGGCCTAACGAATAACCAGCCAGCCGGTTGGCCGCCGCCATGACCTGTTCCTGATAGATCATGACGCCATAAGTATCGGCGCAGACTTCCTCCAGGAGCGGATGTTCGTAGCGGATCTTGGCGAGCCCCTTTTTCCTCTTGATGTAATCCGGAATCAGGTCCATCGGCCCTGGCCGATAAAGGGCGCTCAGGGCGATGATGTCGTCGATCGATTTGAAATCGAATTGCTTGCAAAAGCCGGTCATGCCGCCTTCCAGCTGGAAAATGCCGATGGTTTCCGCGCGGTTGAGCAGGGCGAAGGTCGCCGCGTCATCCAATGGAATCTTCTCCAGCGAAAAATCCGGGATCCGTTGCCGGATGAGCTCGACGGCATCGTGCAGGACGGTGAGGGTCCGCAACCCAAGGAAGTCCATCTTGAGGAGGCCGAGATCGTTCAGCGGCCCCATCGGATATTGGGTGATGACTTCCTTTTCTTTGGGATCGCGGCGGAGGGGCACATATTCCGAAAGATCACGATCGCCGATGACGACGCCGGCCGCATGGACGCCGAAGTTGCGCGAACGGCCTTCGAGCAAGGTGGCGTGTTGCCATAATTGCCGGGTCGCCGGCTCGACCTCGATGGCCCGCCGCAGCTCCGGATTCGCCAGCGCGGAATCGGCCAGGGTGATGTTTTGCTGGCCCGGTCCGCTCGGAATCATCCGGGCCAGCCGGTCCGCTTCGCCGTAGGAAAGCCCAATCACGCGGCCCACGTCGCGCACCGCGCTTTTCGCATTCATCTTGTTGAACGTGACGATCTGGGACACCCGGCGCTCGCCATATTTTTGCCGGACGTATTCGAGCACCTCGCCCCGGCGGTCCTTGCAAAAATCGACGTCGATGTCCGGCGGCGAAACCCGTTCCGGATTCAAAAACCGCTCGAAGATGAGCCCGAACTGCAACGGATCGATATCGGTTATCCCCAGGACATAAGCCGCCAGCGAACCGGCCGCCGAACCGCGACCCGGCCCCACTGGAATGCCGTGCTGCTTCGCGAAATGAATGAAGTCCCAGACAATCAGGAAATAGCTCACGAAGCCGGCGTTGGTCAGGACGTCGATCTCGTAATCGAGGCGCTTGATCAGCTCGGAATCGGTCCCGGCCCGTTCCCCATATCGCTTATGCAGACCCTGGTAACAAAGCTCCTGGAGATAGGCCTCCCGCGTTTTTCCCGCCGGCGCCGGGTATTCCGGGTATTTCGAAACGCCGAACTCCAGTTCGAGATTGATCCGATCGGCAATTTCGAGGGTGTTCGTTATCGCGGTGGGATGATCCGGAAAAAGAACGCGCATCTCGGCCGCCGACTTAAAGTAAAGCTCGGGCGGATAATGCATTCGCCGCTCGTCGTGCACCATCTTGCCGGTGCCGATGCAGACCATCACATCGTGGGTCTCGTGATGGCTCCGTTCCAGAAAATGGACATCGTTCGCCGCCACGAGTCCGAGACCAAACTCCTGGGCGAGACGCGGCATCATCTGGTTGCATTTCTGTTGCGCCTCGATGCCGTGGTCGTGCATTTCCAGGAAAAAATTCTCCGGGCCCAGGATGTCGCGAAATTCGGCGATGCTTTGCCTGGCCTTGGCGAGATTATCCGATTGGATCGCCATGTTGATCTCGCCCTTGAGACAACCGCTCAGGCCAATCAATCCCGCCGAGTGCGCGGCGAGCAGCTCTTTGTCGATCCGCGGCTTGTAATGAAACCCGTCGAGATGCGCGGTTGAAATGAGTTTTACGAGATTGCGATAACCCTCCGCGTCCCGGGCGAGCAGGGTAAAATGATACGCGGCGTCGCGCTGATTATTCGGCCGGTCTTTGATCGCCCCCGGCGCCAGATAGGCCTCGCAGCCGATGATCGGCTTGATCCCAGCCTGGGTGGCCGCCTGGTAAAATTCGATCGCGCCATGGAGATTCCCGTGGTCGGTGATGGCCACGGCCGGCATTTCGAATTCCGCCGCTTTTTTCATCAGCTCCTTCATCCGAATGGCTCCATCGAGGAAGGAATATTCCGTATGGAGATGGAGGTGAACGAAAGAGTCGGAAGACATCCGCTGGCATTATAACCACGCGTTGTCCGAAGCGGTCAAATCTACGAGGGAACGGGGAGCGTTCGTTTCTTGGAGCGGTCATCTCCGACCCTTCCTTCGACATTCGTGCTTCGGTGATTGTTTCGACATTCGTCATTCGTGCTTCGTCATTGTTAGAGGGGCCCTCGCCGTCTCCGCGGCTCGGGATGACCCGATTTCACACCCAAAAAAATAAATTTCGCAGCAACAAAATTTCGATGTTGCACGATTTCGGGGACGTTGCTATGAGAGCACGTGCGGCGATCACCGAAACGAATTTCAGGGCGCGAAATGTTTCTGTTCCCCGCGCCTTAACCTTTCTTAGAATATCCAATCACCGGACCCTGGCCTCACATGAAAAAACTCGAAGCGATTATCAAGCCGTTCAAACTCGAGGAAGTGAAGGAAGCCCTGGCCGAGCTCGGCATCGAGGGCATGACGGTCACGGAAGTGAAGGGGTTCGGGCGCCAGAAAGGCCACACCGAAATTTATCGCGGCAGCGAATACACAGTGGATTTCCTGCCGAAAGTGAAAGTCGAAGTCGTTCTCGCCGATGAAATGGTGGACAAGGCCGTGAGCGTTGTCGTGGCCGCCGCCAAGACGGGCAAGATCGGCGACGGAAAAGTTTTTGTGCTTCCGGTCGAGCACGCCGTGCGCATCCGCACGGAGGAGATTGGCGAAAAGGCGGTGTGACCAAATCACGCCCCATCTTTCGCCTCACCTCTCACAAGACCCGTCTCTCGGCGGCCCGCCCGCGCTCGGGATTTAGCGAATTAACGATTTAGTGACTTAGCGATTCTCCACTCCACCACTCCATTACTCCACCACTCCATCCCAATCCACATGGCCAAAGACAAAGACAAGACTCCCGCTGACGTCAGCAAAATGATCAAGGACCACGAGGTAAAACTCGTGGACTTCAAGTTCACCGATTTGCCGGGCTCCTGGCAGCATTTCACCACCACCCTCACCGAATATAACGAAGAAATTTTTACCGAGGGCCTCGGGTTCGACGGCTCGAGCATCCGCGGGTGGCGCGCGATCAACGCTAGCGACATGCTCGTTATTCCCGATCCGGCCACCGCCTGGGTGGATGTCTTTAACGCCGAACCAACTCTTAGCCTCATTTGCACCATCGTCGATCCGATCACCCGTGAGCCCTACGATCGCGACCCGCGGGGCGTGGCAGAGAAGGCGGAAGCGTATCTCCAAAGCACCGGCATCGCCGATACCGCTTTCTTCGGGCCGGAAGCGGAATTTTTTATCTTCGACGAAGTCCGTTTCAGTTACTCGGGCAATTCCTCCTTTCATTTGGTGGACAGCGCGGAAGGTCATTGGAATAGCGCGCGGGAGGAATTCCCGAATCTTGGTTACAAGATCCGCGCGAAAGAGGGCTATTTCCCCGTCGCCCCGGCCGACAGCTTGCAGGATATCCGCAACGAAATGTGCCTCGAGCTCGAGAAAGCCGGGATCCCGATCGAGCGGCAGCATCATGAAGTTGCCACCGCCGGCCAGGCGGAGATCGACATTCGCTTCGCGCCGATGAAAGCGATGGCCGACCACCTCCAGTATTACAAGTACATCGTCCGGAACGTGGCGAAGAGGCACAACAAAAGCGTGACCTTCATGCCCAAACCGCTCTACGGCGATAACGGCTCGGGGATGCACACCCACATGTCCCTGTGGAAGGATGGCAAACCGCTGTTCGCTGGGAATGGCTACGCCGGACTGAGCGAGATGGCGCTCTTTTTCATCGGCGGGATCCTGCGGCACGCTCCCGCGCTCACCTGCCTGACGAATCCGACGACTAATAGTTACAAGCGCCTCGTTCCCGGGTTCGAAGCGCCCGTCAATCTCGCGTATTCCGCGCGGAACCGTTCCGCTGCGATCCGAATTCCGACTTACTCGGCAAACCCGAAGGCAAAACGGATTGAGTTCCGCACGCCCGACCCGGCGGCGAACCCATATCTCGCTTTCTCCGCGCTGCTGCTCGCCGGTCTGGATGGAATCCAAAGCCGCATCGATCCCGGTGATCCGCTCGACAAAAATCTTTACGAACTTCCGCCCGAAGAACTGGCCAACGTGCCGAGCGTTCCCGACTCCTTGAGCGGCGCGATTCGCGCCTTGAGCGAGGATCACAACTTCCTCCTCAAAGGCGACGTCTTTAACGCCGACTTCGTCGCGAACTGGATCGAGATGAAACAAAAGGAATACGACGCCCTGCGTTTGCGTCCTCATCCCTACGAGTTCGCGATGTATTACGACGTGTAATCGTCCCTCTGACGGGATCGGCACCCCCCAGTTCCATGCCAGAGGTTCTTCGAATCGGCGGCTTTCGCTTTTTCTTTTTCAGTCGAGAAGGACGCGAGCCACGTCATGTGCACGTGGAAAAAGCCGAGCGCTACGCCAAGTTTTGGCTGGAACCTGTCGAACTTGCGGAATCCAGGGGTTTTAGAGGCCCGGAACTCCGCGAACTTCATTCTCTCGTTGCGCAGAATCGCGAGAAGTTTATCCTCGCTTGGGATGAGCATTTTAGCCAGTAAGCCGATCGCCGACGCCGTCGATGTCTCCTGCACGACCGACGATCTCGTGGTCACCCTCGCTGATGGCCGGCGGGTCTCAGCTCCGCTAGCGTGGTTTCCGCGATTGCTCAACGCCACGCCCGCTCAACGGGCCAAGTGGCGACTCATTGGAAAAGGGGTCGGAATACATTGGGACGAGGTCGATGAAGATATCTCAGTTCGTAGTCTGCTCGCTTCATGAGTTCGACACCGACCGTTAATCGTTTTACGACCGCAGAACATTACTTGCGATTTTGGGGAGGTACCCAGGCATCATCAGAAATAGACAACGGGATGCCGCCTATTTCCTTTTTGTCCCATGCCTACCGTCATTTCCCACGCGGCGGTTGCGGTCGCGCTGATTGCTGTCTTTCCTGAACGGACCGTTCCGCGGCGTTTGGTAGACGTCGGTATTGCTGTTTCAATTGCGCCAGACATTGACGTAATCGGCTCGCGTTTCGGTATCCAGTATGGCGACCTTCTCGGGCATCGGGGGCTCACCCACTCTCTCTTGCTTGCTGCGCGAGGTGACGCGGACTGGAAAGCGTTTTCGCCAGGCGCGCTGGCGGTTCTGCGGGCTCGCTTAGAAATTCTGTATTGCTGGGTGTGCTCTCTCCAGACCGGCCGCCAGGCATCACCCAAAAGCCCGTTGCCATTTCCGCAAATTCCATTTCCTGCGTTTGCCACGTTGGCTCTTACAAGATTGGTGGCGGGAGCATGGCCCCGAAGAAGCAGCTTACCTCGCGCGCGATCCGTGGGCGGAAGTCGACGCTTAACCGGCTGATGGGCTACGGCTACGATATTCCACGGAAGGATGTCCGTCTCGACGGAATACCGCTGATATGGAACACAAATTTACAGGATGATGCCATCACACAGCTTTATCAGAGGATTTTAGAGATCGGCAGTATTACCCGTTTATCCTCCGTCGATGTTGCGGGATTCATGTCTATTTCGCTGAATATCTACGATGAGTTTGTTCCCTTCCGTGAAGGCGCGTGTCACTGTCTCGGGGTAAACGATACAATCTATGCCATCTACAAGACGTCCTTCGAGTGGGAGGTTTGGGCCGCTCGCCAAGATGAGGTAAAGGAACTCCGGGAAGAGCAAGAAATCGACGCTGCTGTAGAAAGACAGCTCGCATGGGCCGAGGAATGTTACCTGATTTCGCAATGCACTGCCGCCGGAGATCGCGGCGATGACGAATCTGCTTATGGTTACCTGTGCGCTCGCGCTGAGCTTCTTAAACAGCACAGCTCTTGTCGGTTCTCGATGTTTATGTTTGACGAGGTTTTCATGCGCCTCGCTTCATTTCCGACGGAGCACTGTATTCGGTTCCTTACGCGCTACGAGTTACCGTGGGACGCCTACATGAAGCTCGCTGCAAGCAAAGCGTTTTGGATGAAGGCCGAAAGTGCTGAATATCGCAGGATTTTCGACGCTGCCATCCAAGCGTTTCCTTCGGAAGGAATGTTATTCAAGGGGATATGTTTGTTCTGGCGCCGCCGGAAGGAACTAGCAACCGCCCGCCATTACTGTCAGATCGCGGTAGATTCAAAGCTCTCGGACGACACGAGATCTGGATTCGTTGGTCGTCTGAGGCGGCTCGCGAAAGAAAACCTAACCGTGCGAGGCGGTTGATCAGGTTCACTCCCGATGAACTTGACTCTCAGGCCGAACACCCCAAGCTTTCGCCGTGGGCTTGACCGCAGACAAAATGCGAACGGAGTTGGCCACCCTTCCCGAGGCCGAGCGTGCGGATTTGGCTCGTTTTCTCATTCAATCGCTCGACTCAGGATCCGACAACGATGCTGAGATTGCGTGGGACGCCGAGTTGGAACGCCGCGCCGGCGAGATCAAGAGCGGCCGCGAATCCGGCGAGCCAGCGGATAAAGTATTCTCTGAGCTTCGCGCCAAGCATTCGTGAAGCCCGTCGTGGTTCACAGTGCCGCCAGGGCGGAGCTCGATGAAGCTATGGGATTCTACGAAAGCCGAGCAAGCGGACTTGGCCTCGATCTCGAAACGAAGGTCGAGCGGGCCGTCGCAGCTATTCAGCGAAACCCTGAAAGCTGGCCACGACATAAGCGGACCGCGTTCCGCAAGATCTTCGTCGAACGCTTCCCATTTACAGTTTTCTATATGGATTTAGCGGACAGTATCTGGATCGTCGCCGTTGCTCACGGTAGCCGACGCCCCGATTACTGGAGCCGCCGCAAGCGGGAATAATCGGTTACGGGGCGGGCTGCGCGCCCAGTCGCACTAGGGCACGTAGGATCAGTTGGAAATTCGCCTCGGGGTCGCCTTGGTAAAGAACGAGGTGCTGGATGCCGGCGAGCTGGTAGCGGAGGGCGGAGGGCGTCTCGACCGGTTCGAGGTGCAGCGGGAGAATCGGTTTGCCTTCTTCGACCGCGAGAGAGACTTCGCGGGCAACGTGCGACGAGCTGAAGGAGGCGGCGGAAGCGAAAAGAAGACAAACCTTCGCCCGGCGGATGGCGTCGGTAATTTCCTGGGCCCAGAGGGTCGCGCCGTCGATGCCGCTTTGGTCCATCCAGATCGTCAGACCTGAAGCGCGAAGTTTCTGGGCAACCGGTAACACTCGCGCCTCATCGCGGCGTGAGTAACTGAGAAACAAATCGACGGCTTCCACGCTGCCTGGATTCAGCGGGACCGCTGAGCGAGCGACCCGCTTACGCGTCTGCAACACGCGGTAGACGATCGCCCCGATACCCAAAACGAATAATGCCGCGGCGACGATTGCGACGGGAAGACGCCACGGCGTTCCGCTTTCTGACATGGCCACGTCGACCTGGATAACACGGTCGAATGTTCGCACGACCCGCGGCCGTTCCTTGTCGTCAAAGCGAATGATCGCGTTGAGCGTCAGGTGCAGGCTTTGCCGGCCCGTCTGCCG
>JBAPMH010000504.1:0-1696 GCA_049278515.1 Chthoniobacterales bacterium | reverse complement strand
CTGGGCTATTGTCGTCGCGTGCGAACCGTGGAAGTGAAAATCGAAGACATTGCCTTCGGCGGCAAAGGCGTCGCGCGAATGGAAGGCAAGGCCCTCTTCGTTCCCTTCACCATCGAAGGTGAGCGGGTCTCCGCGAAAGTCACCCGTGAGAAGAAGCAATTCGCCGAAGGCGAACTCGTGGAAGTGCTGGAACCGTCGCCCGAGCGCGCTAATCCCGAATGTCCCTACTTTGGCCGGTGCGGCGGGTGCGCCTACCAGCACATGAACTACGACGAGCAGTTGAAAGCAAAGGCGAAACAGGTCGATCAAACGATGCGTCGAATCGGGAAATTACCGGCGCCTCCGATGGTGCCGATCGCGCCCTCAGCCTTGCCCTATGGCTATCGGAACCGGATCACGGTTCATGCCGAAGATAACGTCATCGGATTTTACCGGCGCGACGTTCATCGGTTAATGGACATCGCCCAGTGCCCGATCGCGATGCCGGAGGTGAATGCTGCTTTGGTCAGGTTGCGCGGCGGCCGGGTGCGCGATGGCCATTACACCTTGCGCGCGCATTCAGGTCCCCGAGTTTTCGAGCAGACAAACGACGCCGTCGCCGACGCGTTGGCCGGGTACATCGCCGGAATGTTCGCGGGCGACGAGAAGCTCTTGATCGATGCCTTTTGCGGCGCCGGATTTTTTGCGAAGCGGTTCGCGCCGAGATTTGAACGGGTGGTCGGGATTGATTGGGACCGTTTCGCCATCGAGGCGGCTCAGAAGGAGGCCGGCGCGAACGAGGCCTATATTGCCGGCGATGTCGCTTTCGAATTGGGACGCGTTCTGCGCGGTGTAGCGGCGGGTGTCTCACCCGCAGACGATTGCTCCGATCCGCGCGTGGAGACACCCGCAGACGATTGCTCCGATCCGCGGGTGGAGACACCCGCCACTACACTTATCGTCGATCCTCCCGCGACCGGCCTTTCCACCGAGATTCGCCAGGCCATTCTCGACTCGCCCCCGCGCACAATGTTTTACGTCTCGTGCAATCCGCCGACGTTGGCCCGCGACCTCGCGGAATTGCAATCACGCTTCTCCATCCACTCCATCAAGCCCTTCGACATGTTCCCGCAGACCGCCGAGATCGAAGTGGTGGCGGAGCTAAAGCGCAGCGAAAGCTGCGCTTAAATCCCAAGCTCCAAATCCCAAGCCCCAAACAAACATCAAATTCCAAACTTCAAATGGCGCCGCACCGCACGTTTTGGAGTTTGAATATTGGAGTTTGTTTGGTCGTTGGAAATTGGGATTTGGAACTTCCAGCGCGCAGCGCTGGCGCATCTCCTGCTGCTTTTTCTCTCCGTCTGGCCACACGTCCGTCAGGAAACACGGAGGGAAAAATTTAATGTGTCTCGCGCTTTACATTGCCTCGCCCAAGCCGCTTCCGCTCGTCCCATGGGATCCCAAGAAACCGACGTTCCACGTCGTCCCGCTCGAAGAAGATAATCATCGCGTCCGGAAGATTTTGCCGCATCCCTATATCTATTACGTCGGTTCCCACGAGGGATGTTCCTGCGCGTTCAACTACGAGCACGAAATAAAAGCCGCCCTCGAACTTCGGGATTATCTCCGCAAAGCCCTGGCAGTCACCAATGAGATCGAAGGCTTTTCCTGCCGGCCCGGGCAGGCCGATCTGAAGGTAAAGCATTCGGTGACAGTC
>JBAPMH010000503.1:0-5400 GCA_049278515.1 Chthoniobacterales bacterium | reverse complement strand
CCTCGTGGAACTGCGATTGACGTCGCCCTTTATCCACGGGGTCCCTCGACTTCGCTCGGGATGACACGTTGTGCGCAACGCGTTATTGCACGTTGTAGATCTCGATCAAGCCAATGCCGGAGCCGCTGTTCTTTCCAGCCAGGATGGCGGTGAAGGCGCCCGCCGGCAGCGACGCGAAAATCCCCGATTCCAGCGAGTTCTGCGGGGCGAGTCCGCGCGCGGTCAATTGTGCGGCCGAGACGGAGTCGTCTTGCCAGTTATCGTTTACTTTCAGAAGCATCCCGTTGCTATCGCGCAGTTCGAGGGTTGGATCGCCCAGGACGTTACTCAAACCAAACTGGCTGAGCGATGGTCCAATCCCCCGCACCACCACTGAAGTCCCGCCATTGCTGTCTCCAAGTGTGAATCCGCCGATCATGACGTTGTCGCCCCCCTGCACGAAACCGCGCGTGCTGATGTTGGCCAGCTGCGAGTTCGCCCCTTGATCGGTGTCGTAGACTTCGACCAAGCCGACCCCGGCGCCGCCGTTTTTCCCCGTCAGGATGGCAGTGTAAGAAGCTCCCGATGGAAGATTGGCGACGAATGCCGCTTCTTTCGGATGCTGTGGCGCGAGACCGAGGGCGACAAGCTGTGCCCCCTCATCGGTGGCGTTGTCCTGCCAATTGTCGTTTGTCAAAAGCAACGCGCCGCTGGCGTCGCGCAATTCGAGAACAGGATCCGCCAGCACATCCGGAACGCCAAAATTCGCGAGCGACGGTCCAATTCCTCGCAACACCACTCTCTTGGGACCGCTTCCGGTGATGATGAATCCGCCAATCATCACGCGGTCGCCGTTTTCAACCCGCAGTCGCGTGGAAATATTCAGCGCCCGGCTTGGAGTCGGCGTTGGGGCGGCGGTTGGTGTCGGATTCGGCGGGCAAGGGCCGCCGCTCAGCTTTAGGTTCGCGGACGTCACGCTTCCTGTATACCCTGCGGATGCATCGCGAACAGCCAGCGTCCAAGTCCCGTTGATTTGGGCCGTCGTCAGCCCACCAAACGTCGCATTGAGAGAAGTCACCGGTGGCGGATTGCTTTGCCCGGCCGCGCCAGCTGCTGTCGTCCGATAATCACCGGTAAGGATCTGGCAGGCGTCTCCGCAGGACGCAGCCGTCGCTGCGGTCCAGAGGTTGGTCCCATTCGCAGCATCGGTAAAATTATACGAAGTTATGGGAACGAAATTGGAGCTGTAATTGGAGCTGTCTCCAAATGATCCGACGCCCGTTACCCCGATCCGGCTGACCGTTACCAGGCTAGCCGTGCCTCCAGGCGATGTCAGGACCATGTCAACATCACCCGCCCAGGAATGGTTCAGGGTCACGTCAACCGACACCGCGGCCAGCGGCGCCGTCTGACCCGAGACCGCGAAGCTGACCACGAGCGGTGGTCCATACTGGGGCGGTGTTCCGCTGAGTCCGTCCGGAATGGCTCCCACTCCGGTCCCAGCAAAAGTCATCGCGGGGCAAGGGGTCGGTGTTGTTCCCGGAGTAGGTGTTGGCGGTCGTGGGGTCGGTGTCGGCGGTGGGGTCGGCGGCTGGCAGCCGATGTTGTCCTCGACCCGGATGTCGTCGATGCGCCATTCTCCCCCGCCGCCGCCGCAGTCAGTCGCGAGACGGAAACGTAAGCGCACGTTGCGTCCCTGGGCCGACTGAGGGAATGTCATAAACTGCGGTTGGTATTCTTCGGAGTTACCCGTCCAGGCGGCCCGACCCGCGATTGGACTCAAGGAGTCCGACGCAATCGTTCCGTTATACCCAGGGAATCCGCCAATCGCTGCGAAATCGACGAAAGGTCCGCCCTCAATCGAAATCTCCAGGACAGCGCCGTCGCGTCCGTTTTCCAGATCGAAACTGTGCCGGAAGTTGAGGAAAGCGACATTGGTCGGTCCCGCCCGAAAGGAAGGTGACTCCAGAAAGGAATCGGTCACACAACCGGGGGCATTATGGAACACGCAATGAGGCGGACTGTAAGGTGTCGCATTGGTAGTGACCCAGTTCGTGCCCAGCGTGCAAGCGCCGCTCGGGGTGCAGTTGGCTGCGCCGGCAGTGAAGGAACTCGTCCAACCTGGAGGCAGGGCCGGGGCCGTGACTCCATCAAAGCTTTCGCTGAACGTGAGAATATATCCGCAGGGGCTAGGGCCCGGAGTTGGCGTAGGCGTTGGTGTCGGCACTGGCTGCACTTCCACTGATCCGATATCGATGCGTCCGTTGAAGACCCGGGGAAGACCGCGTTGATCTTCAGATGGCGGCGGAGTAAAACCGGGATCGCCCGCGTCGATGGCTGGACTGCCGTTGAGGGGAGCGTGGGTGAAGGTCGGACCGCTATTCTCCTGAAGCGGACCAAGGACCGGATCCGTATTGATTTGGTCTCCCGTGGCAGTCAAAAAACCGCCCCCGCCGTCGCTGCTGAGATTGTAACCGAGCGACGTGACGCTGCCCGGGTTACCCACTATATTGGCGCCCGATGCGCCGGCTTTCAGGATCGTATTCCCAATCTCGACCGACCCGTTCGCGAAAATGCCGCCGCCCGCGTTGGCTGCGGCGTTATCGCTAATCGTGCTGTTGGTAATGATTCCACTACCATGGATGCCGCCGCCTTTATTCGTAACAGAGTTGTTGCTAACCGTGCTATTGGCCAGTGTAAGAGTGCCAAGACCCAAGATGCCGCCGCCGTCCCCAGACCCCACGCCACCATTGCTGCCATTTACGATGTTACCGCTAACGGTACTGCTGCTAATCGCCAAATTACCCGAGCTAAAAATCCCACCACCTTGGGCAAAACATTGGTTATTGCTAATCGTGCTGCCGATCAGTGTCAGCGTCCCGCTGTTGGAGATACCACCGCCCATACCGGCGGGAGACGCATCGTTGGAACCGCTGCGGTTATTATCGATGAGGCAGTTTGTTAACGTCATGCTCGATGCAGCGCCTTCATTGGCGATCCCCCCACCGGCGCCCGATCCAATGGGAATACCGGAATGCCCGGCGAAGTTGTCGATCACGCTGCTGTTGGACATCGACACGGTGGCGCTGCCCCCCCCGGAACCAGTGTTGTAAATGCCGCCGCCGGCATCACCGGCCCTATTTCCAACGATAAGGCAGCCGGTGATCGTCAAAGTCGCTTCGCCGCTTCCGGAGCCGTCGTTATAGATGCCCCCGCCATAACCAGAATTCGCGGAAACGATGCCTCCCCGGATGACGCAATCCCTTAGGTTCAAAGCCGCATGGTCGTTGAGAATGCAGGCGCCGTTGACGCCGCCGCCACCCTTGATCGTTAGGCTGTTAATCGTAGCCGAATGGCCGGGCAAGACATGGAAGATACGGAAGGAGGCGTCTTGCGTCGTGACTTTTATCGAAACCGCCGCACTAGCGTCGATAGTAATGTTGGAATTGATCGCGATCTCGCCGCTGGTCAGGGTGATTGTCGCGCCAGTGAGAGAGGTGGCGAAATAAACCACGCTCCCATCGCCGGCGGCTGCGACCCGGTCTCGGAGCGTGCCGGGACCGCTATCGGCTGTGCTGGTAACTTGACAAAAAGTGGTGGTACTCGGAGAAAATTTCGTACCGGCGAGGACCGCGCAAAGGAGGACGAAGAGGATCAGCGCGGCCAAGGGAAAGCGGCTGAGGGATGGGCGCATAAACGAACTCCGTTGCTTAAGTACCGTAAAAGGGAACGAGCTCCAAGCACTAGTTCTAAGGTTCGAACGTAAAATTGCCGAAATCCAAACTCCGCACCAGTGTTTGGTCGATTGTCGCTGGACCCGCCGTCATCCCGAGCGGAGCGAAAGCGCAGTCGAGGGACCTCGTTTTGCCATGGCGACGTCGAGTCGGGTAGCGGCACCCAGACCCCACGCCACCAGTGCTCCCGTATACGATGTTGCCGTTAAAGGTACTGCTGTTGGCTTGGCTGCGTGTCATCCCGAGGCTGGCGAAGCGCGCCGAGGGATCTCTCAAGCGGTATCTCGCTTCCGCGAAGTCCAAAGGCGTCCACGTCAGAATGGCGTCCCCTGATCGCTTGCGTGACCCAACTTGCAACTGTGAGGTCCCTCGCCGTCTGCGCGACTCGGGATGACAAGCATTTATGCGCGCGGGTTTAGCAGCTTCTCGTAGAGTTCTTTCGTCTGGAGCGCGATCGCCGGCCACCCGAAGTTCTCCTCGACGCGCTTCCGGCCCGCCTGGCCGAACTTCGCGCAGAGCGCTGGATCGGCAATCAGCTGATTGATCCGCGCGGCCAGATCGCGCGCAAACTTTTCGGGGTCGCGCGGCTCGAAGGGGCTCTCCTCCATTTGATCGATCGGCACCAGAAATCCGGTCTCGCCATCCACAACGACTTCCTTGATTCCGCCCACGGCGCTCGCCACCACCGCCGTTTCGCAGGCCATCGCTTCGAGATTGATGATTCCAAATGGCTCGTAAATCGACGGACAACAAAACACCGCCGCATTCGAGTAAAGCTCGCGGACGATTTTCTTGTCCACCATCTCCGCAATCCAAATCACCCCGGCACGTTTCGCCTGGACCCGCTCGACGGCTTCTTTCATTTCCTGCCCGATCGCCGGGGTATCCGGCGCGCCGGCGCAAAGCACGACCTGGAAATCCGGCGCCATGTGTTCTATGGCCCGCACAAGATGGACGATGCCTTTCTGCCGCGTGATCCGGCCCACAAAAAGGAGAAACGGCTTGGCGGTATCGATGCCGTAACGAGTCAGCGCCGCGGTGGGATCAGTTTTGCGGTACTCCTCGAGATCGATCCCGTTGTGAATGACGTGCAAACGGTCCGGCTCGACTTTGAAAAGCCGTTCGATGTCGGCCTTGGTTTGGGCCGAGACGGCAATCACGGCATCGGCCATTTCCAGCGCGGTCTTTTCGACCCAAACGGAAAAATCGTAACCGCCGCCGAGCTGCTCGCGTTTCCAGGGCCGGAGCGGTTCGAGGGAATGCACCGTGATGATGAGCGGAAGGCCATAATTCATCTTGGCGAGAATTCCGCCAAAGTGGCTGTACCAAGTGTGGCAGTGCACGAGGTCGGCCTCGATCTTCGTCGTGTTGAAATCGGTGCACCGCCGGACGGCGCCAAAAACGGAACGCAGCGGCTTTGGACAGGTGAACGCCCCGGTATCCAGCTCGAATCCCGTGACCGAAAGATTGCCCTCCTCAAATTTCTGATCGCCGAAACAACGAACTTCGATCGGCATCAGTTTGGCGAGCTCCCGCGAAAGATAATCGACGTGGACCCCCGCTCCTCCATAGACGTAGGGTGGATATTCGTTCGTGAGGAAGAGCGCCTTCACGGAGATTCCTTAACCGCACGCGCGCTGAAGCGCACGCAGTTTCCTTTGGTAGGGCGAGACGCTGTCGAGCCGCT
>JBAPMH010000502.1:0-5036 GCA_049278515.1 Chthoniobacterales bacterium | reverse complement strand
AAAACGACTGTAGATGTTTTTGAAACTGTTCTATATCCGCTCTGTAGAGATCCTGTAGCTTCTCTTGCCAGAACCGATTTATCATATAACTGCCCCCACCGGATGTCGTCCGCTGTGACAATAGATTAGCTGCCTCGAACGAGCTCCGTACCTGGCCCTCGATCGTTCCGTGTCGGATGCGGACGCTCAAGTATGAGTTCAGCCCGAATTCATTACTCGAAACAAATTGATCACGAATATCTAAAAAGAGCTCTTTAAAGTGCGCAAACGGCACAGTCACCATTTGCAGAGGAACAGTCTCTATATTAAGGGGCGCGCTTTCTCCGTCGTCGGATCCCTTTTTCTTCAATGACGTGAGGTTGATCACAATGATTTCTGTTGTGTCGATAGTTTGCAAACCGGACACTATGTCAGATTCAGCGAGTTCCGTCAGACGCACGAAGCTGTGTTTCCAGCGCCCGCGGCCGGCAAGCTTCATGCCTTCGACATCGACGAATATTTTACTGCTATCGACCTCCCGAACACCGCGACGAATTACTAGCTGTTGCGTGAGTTCGTTGATTTCTGCGAAATACCTATGAGCCTCCGTTGGATTGCTAGAGGCCAAGAATTGACAAATTCGAATCCTTTCAAGGCTAACGTCTTCGCTGCTATCGAAAGCCGGTGATCGAGCGAGTACCTTTGGCACGCAGACGTTGGCAAAAAAGAGCAATAGCCGTTTTGTTCCGAATCTTTCTCCAAGATCAAAAAGCTCCTTAGGCTTTGAGGCTCCGACCGAGAACATAAACGCGTCATAAGCTGGGTAAATCTCCTTTTGCTTTGTGGCGACAAAAGTATACAAAAGGGGGAAATCTATCGATTCCATCAACACCCCTGCTTCGCCCCCCTCAGCGGCGTCGATTAGCTTTCGAATGGGTAAGCTTCTGCCGCTATTCGGATCTTCGACCATCGTCGAAATCACGATGTCGGCACATGCGAGCCATCGTTTTAGATAGAACAAGCAGTCGAATTTGGCACGACTGAGGCGGCTTCGAGTCAAAGCTCTAACACCGGCAGCTAAGTTTCCGACATCCATCGCACTTAAAAGTTGGGCGGCTTCTTCCCACTTTTGTTCAGACATAAGTGCGCGTGCCCTATGCCATTGCTGACGCACCAGCGGAATTTTTCTATTGTTGGGTTCCGTGCTCGGAGCACTGGCGAGCTGTATCTCAAATTGGACTAATGGGCTCTGTGGAAAGCGATTGTCGATGTGTCGCAAATATCCGAGTCGCTTGGTTGAGCTGTTGATTTGCCAAGCAAGCCTCGGATTTACTAAGTGCGAACTAACAATTGACGGGTTAATTGCAGTCTCTTGCCCATGCCATTCTTGTTGTTGGCTGCAAAACCAATTAAGCCCGTATGATAAATTTGTTCTAGGAAGCTGTGCCGCAATGCGTGCCAATTCCTGTCGGGACTTCTCGGCGGACCCACTCCCTGCCCAAACATCCATGATCTTTATTCCAACGAGATCGGAAACACTCTTGCCCGCGTTTCCGTCTTTCCAAGGGCAGCCCTGTGAAGCAAACGCCTTACCGACCAGTTCATAAAGTGGAAAGCAATCCGGCTGCTCCTGAAGAAGCGCTATGCCTTCTCCAGAACAGATTTTGTAATCGCCCACGGTGTAGTAATCCAGCACACGAAGGAAATTTTGGTCGAGCCTCGCGTCCCTAAACGACGGCTCTCCGAGCAAAAAAGCGAGCAAAGCGTCGAGAACTGGATCGCTCACCACATTCTTGAGATTGGATAGGTGAATATGTAGTTTGTCTTCTGCTTGATTCTTGTCGCAAGCCAGATGGACAAGAATACCGAGGAGAGTGTCGTATCGATCAACTATTGGTGCTGACGCCTCTGCGGCTAAAATGTAGTCAGCGTGCCGCACTACATTCTCATCTGGCCGATTTAACTTGAACGCGATGTACGCTTTGAGTTCCGAGTAATACTGATTTTTGTAATAGATTCCTATGGTTTTTCGCACTCTACTGTCAAAATCATCGACTGAGAGTTGAGGGTCGGCTCGGCTTGATACGAAGGCGCCGAAATACCGCAATAGCCAATGATTGCTCGCCGCAGCCGTCGCTGCTGATACCGCAGCATTGGCTTCGTAACCAACACTGTACTCTTCCAGCAAACATCTCCGCTCGAGTAACCAGATAGAAATGCCAAACCGCTCATGGCATTCATCGAGCGCGCCTCTCGCTCTATCATAGTCAGCCAACAAGAACGCGGTCTCAAAATTCTGTCTTATGTTGACAAACTTCTCGAGCGTTTCAGGAAAAACGCTAAGGACGGCGGTCGTCCATTTCAACTCCCTTTGGATATCGATGTACGGGATCTTGCTTTGGGGCCTCCGAAATTCACTGTACTGCTTCGGAAACGGAGCGGAGAAGGGGTAATGACCAAATGGCCGATGTGTTTGCATCACGAGCGCCAGTACGCTTTGAATATCGGAGTATTCGTCGCTCGTCTTGAGCTCAGTGAACAGTTGTCGAGCTCTCGATCGCTTGGCATAAAGCGATCGGATAAATTCTGCTGCACGGTGCGTTTGGCGAATTCTCATTGGCTGAACATTAAATCGCACCGCAATGTAACATGAGGGTCGGAGATTTGTCTTGTAGGGGCGGTTCGAAGGAAAAATTGAAAAAGGACATGCCGGTGAGCCCAAACCCAACGACACGTTTGAAAAGCCTGGCTGCGTAAAGGAATTTTCCCGCATGATTGACCCGCCTTTCCGCGCTCCGAGGGAGCGCGTCGACGGGCGTTATCACTTCGGCCGGATGCTCGACAAAACCCGGTACGTCTACGAGAAACACGCCGGACGAATTTCGCCCGAATTTCGGACTAGGTGTGTGCTTTGACGGAACGCTCAGCGAGGCCCACGCTGATCTCATCGATCCTTAGATCGCACGGAATTGTTCCGCGGCGATCTCGAACGAGCGCAAACGAGCGGCGTGATCGTAGATTTGGCCGGTGACGATAATTTCGTCGGCGTGCGTTTGGGCGAGAAACTCCTGGAAACGCCGCCGGATTGTTTCGGACGAACCGACCGCCGCGTAGCGGGTGCGCTGGTCGATGGCGGCGCGTTCCGCGGGCGAGCAGAGTTCATCGATGGAATCGACAGGCGCGGGAAGTTTGCCGGGCCGGCCCCGGAGCAGACTAAGAAATTGCAATTGCGCGGAAGTGAAAAGGCGGCGCGCCTCGGCGTCGGTCTCCGCGGCGAAAACGCCGGCGCCGATGATGACATAGGGCTTGTCGAGCTGAGCGGACGGCTGGAAATCGCGGCGATAAATATGCAACGCGGCCTCGAGATACTCGGGCGCGAAATGCGAGGCGAAGGCAAAGGGAAGCCCGAGCTCGGCGGCGAGTCGCGCGCTAAAATCGCTCGAGCCCAACAGATAAAGCGGGAGGTTCAAGCCCGTGCCTGGGATAGCCTGGATTCCGAGGTTCGTCCCGGCGAAATACGATTGCAGCTCGATCACATCCTGTGGAAAGGTATCGCCGCTGCTCCCAATATTGCGGCGCAAGGCGCGCGCGGTGCGTTGATCGCTCCCCGGAGCGCGGCCTAGCCCGAGATCGATCCGGCCAGAAAAAAGCGATTCGAGCGTGCCGAACTGCTCGGCAATCACCAGGGGCGCGTGGTTCGGCAACATAATCCCCCCGGCGCCGACCCGGATCGTTTTAGTTTTCCCGGCGACGTGACAAATGACGACGGAAGTCGCCGCGCTCGCGATCCCCGGCAGGTTATGATGTTCCGCCAGCCAGAAGCGGTGATATCCCCATTGTTCCGCGTGCTGCGCCAAATCGACGGTGTTTCGAAACGCCAGCGTAGCGTCGCCACCTTCAATGATCGGTGAGAGATCGAGAATCGAGAGGCGCGGCATGGCGGAATGTAATCGCGCCCGGCGCCTCTTGCAGCCCCAAGGAGCGGCGGCCTCCAGCCCGCCGTCTTTATCCGCTGTAGTAACTGTCTTGAGTTGAAGCCGTGAGGGGATCGGTTTTGAGAGCGCTGTTGAGGGCGATGAGGAGCTTTCGCATGATGGCAGTGAGGGCGAGTTTGGGTGGTTTGCCAGCGCGTCGTAAGCGCTGGTAAAAAGGAGCGAGGATAGGGTTGCGGCGAGCGGCGACCAAGGCGGCCATGTAGAGGCCGCAACGCACGGCGCGCCGACCGCCGAAGATAGCGCGTTTGCCAGTGAGGGAGCCACTGTCGCGATTGAAGGGAGCCAAGCCAGCGAGAGCGGCCGCTTCGCGGCGGTTGAGTTGGCCCAGTTCGGGCATTTGGGCCAGGAGGAGGGTGGCGGTGCGCGGTCCGACGCCCACGATGGAGGTAAGCTGGCGCGCTTTGCGCGAGAGCGCTTGGTCCTGCTCGATGGAGGCCGCTAAGAGCGCTTCGATCTGCGCGATTTGTTTGCGCAGTTGGCTGGAGAGGTGACGATTGAGGCCTAAGAGGGTTTTGTTGCTCAACTGGGCGCGGCGATTTTGTTGTGCGACCAGGAGACGCACCAGATGGCGACGGTGGTCCTCGAGTTCGCGCAGTTGTCGTTGCGCAGGAGGCAATACTTTGCTGGGATGGGGCGCGATAGCCTGGCCAAAGCGAGCCAGGAGGTGGACGTCAATCGCGTCGGTCTTAGCCAGGAGTCCGCAGGCCCGAGCGTATTGGCGCACTCGGCTGGCTTGGACCAAGCTAAAGTCGATCCGGCTCCGCTCCAGAGCCAAGAGCAGAGCGCGCTCATAGCCGCCGCTAGCTTCACAGATGACGTGGAGGGAAGCGGCGCTTATTTTCTCCAGGCGCTTTACCAGGGTCCGGTGACCACCAGCGTCATTGCTCACGCGCCAGGAGCTTTGTTCCCAGGCGACGTCGAGATGGGCCTTGGCGACATCAATTCCGACATAGACTTTTTCTTTCTTCATATGGTAAGAATCTCCTGCTTGTAGATGCGAGCTGGCCAGGCCGGTCCTTTCCCCCCGTCCAAGAGGGGCCGGCTTGGTCGCTCCAGTAACTG
>JBAPMH010000501.1:0-2326 GCA_049278515.1 Chthoniobacterales bacterium | reverse complement strand
CCGCGGTGGAATCCGATGGCCGCTGATCCGCTGGCCTACGCCTGGCTGGTCGGGGCGATCGCGGTGGGCGTTGGGATTTATTTCGCCCGGCGCTATGCCGGGCGGGGCGTGGAGGTCGGCGTGGCGTTCTATGTCGCTACCCTGAGCCCCGTGCTGGGCGTCGTCATGCTCTACACCTTCCGGTACACGTTCGTGGCCGATCACTACCAGTACCTGGCCAGCATCGGCTTGATTGCTCTGGCGGTAGCTGGATTGGCCAGGCTGGCGGCTAAATGGCGGATTGGCTCGCCCATCTCCAGCATCGCAGCCGCGCTGCTCCTTCTCCTCCTGGGTGGGTTAACCTGGCGACAAGCGCATGCCTATCAAAATGTGGAGACGCTCTGGCGCGACACCCTGGCAAAGAATCCTGGCTCCTGGATGGCGTATAACAACCTTGGCCTGACCTATTACGAAGATGGACGAGTAGATGAAGCAATTGGGCAATATGAGAAATCGCTCGGACTCGATCCCAGCAACGCAGAGGCCCTTAACAACCTCGGCAATGCTCTTCGAAAAAAGGGGAAACTGGACGACGCTATCGCCCATTATCAAAAGGCGCTGGAAATCAAACCCGATTTCGCGGAAGCGGATAACAACCTCGGCAACGCCCTCTTGCAAAAGGGAGATGTCGACCAAGCTATAGTTCATTATGAAAAGGCTGCGAAGATCCGCCCTGATTTTGCCACGTTCCAATGGAACCTCGGCAAGGCTTTGTTCGCGAAGCGAAAGTACCAAGAGTCCATCCCGCCCTTCGAAGCTGCCTTACGGGCAACGCCAAACTCTGCCGAGGCTCATGGCAATTTGGCTACAAGCCTTATGGCAATACAAAGAAACGACGAAGCAATCCAACATTTCAGGGAGGCTCTGCGGCTCAAGTCGAATTATGTTCAGGCGCATTATTTCCTGGGCTGTCTGCTGGCTGAAAAGGGACAGCGCGACGAGGGAGTGGCGCACCTGAAAATGGTATTGCGGCTCCAGCCTTCCCACACCGACGCAAGGCAACAGTTAAGCCTGCTCGGCGTCAGATGAGATCGGGGCAAGCCGCTCAAACCGCCCGGCGGCGGGGGGGCAAACACGCGCGAAATCGGGCCCGAAACGGCAAAAAGAGCAATATAACAGCAACAGATTAGCGCTCCCTGGAGAGCCCCACACCCTGTTAAGGCTGGGTCACTTTCCCCGATCCCCAAAGCGCGCGGCCGGGTTTCGCGCCGGTATGCTCGCCATCTTTCAGGACCTGCGTCCCATTCACAAAGACGTGCTTCATCCCCACGGCATATTGATGCGGCTTCTCGAAAGTCGCCTTGTCGCCGACCGTCACCGGATCGAAGACGACGATGTCCGCGAACATCCCTTCCTGGAGAAACCCCCGGTGATCGAGCCCGAGATTCGTCGCGGGTAATCCGCTCAGCTTCCGGATCGCCTGTTCAAGCGTCAGGACTTTTTCATCCCGCGTGTATTTGCCGAGCACCCTCGCGAAATTGCCGTAGGCCCGCGGATGACAATTTGATTTCAGGAAATTTCCCTCGGGCGCCTGCGATGCTTCATCAGATCCGAACGAGACCCACGGCTTCGCGATCTCCTTCTTCACGTTCTCTTCCGCCATCAGGAAATAAATCGTGTCGATCCGCGACTCGTCTTCGGCGATCAAATCCATCGCCGTGTCGATCGGATCCTTGCCCCGCATCTTTGCGATCTCGGCCAGCGTCTTACCCGTGAGGGGCTTCAATTTTTCGGAGTGGAATCCCGAGAGCAGGATTTTGTCCGGCGAACCCGCGGCCAGATAAAGGTTCTCCCATTTGTCGCTCGGCGTTTGGACTTCTTTTTTGATTTTCTCCCGCAGGGCCGGATCGCGCAGCCGCTTGAACAACGCCGGATAACCGCCGTCCTCGGTCCACGGCGGGAGGCAGGCGTCGAGCCCGGTGCCGGCGGCGGTGTAGGTATACATGTCGGCCGTGATTTTCAGACCGGCTTTACGCGCCTCCTCGATCTTTGCCAGCATCGCATCCGCCTTCTTCCAGTTCGGCTGGCCGGCGGCCTTGATGTGATAAATCTCCGCCGGAATATTCGCCTCTTTGCTGATCCGGAGCAGTTCGTCGATCGCCTCGAGCAACCGGTTTCCTTCGCTCCGCATGTGCGAGATGTATTTACCTTTGTACTTCGCGGCGACTTTGCAGAGCTCGATCAACTCCTCCGTCCTCGCGTAAAATGCCGGCGGATAAATCAGCGACGTACCGATCCCGAGCGCGCCCGCTTCCATTTCCTGCCGGACAAGCTGACGCATTTGCTC
>JBAPMH010000500.1:0-1639 GCA_049278515.1 Chthoniobacterales bacterium | reverse complement strand
GAGCCGCTGGAAAGAAAACCAACGAGCCAAAGGAAGAGGAAGCGTCCCCAAGACACCCACAACAACTAACGCACCCAAACCAATGATCTAAAACTAATCCTTACCCTGCATCCACGCTTGACTCCCTACATAGGAGTTAGGCGATTCGCTCACGATAAACAGCATAGACAATGCGCTCTCCGATGAACAGGCCGAGTGCGAACGCGGCATAAAACCAGAAAATCATCACGCCACGGTGATCTGCATGCGGGAGGGCGAAGCCCGAACCTATAAAATGCAGCGCGGCACCGATAACCGAAATACGTAGTGGCTGGAGCGTATCGCGCCACCAGCCGAAAGGATGTCGATCGAGGGACGGGCGACGGAACTGCTGAACTCCAATGCCGCGGCTGTACGACATGGCACCGAGAGGGAAAAGACACGTCAGCACGAACGTGATGGAGACGAAAATCCAGTCCGAATTCGTTTTGGCGGTCTCTTTGGGGGCGAGGCTTTCGTAACCGCCCACAGCGGTCAACACAAAGAGAACGATGTAAATGGGTGGCCACAGACGGCGCATGCTCATCGCCTAACTAGAAGTAGATTGGAAAAGCCCGCCTTCAAAGGCGGGGTTTTCCCGTCTATCAAGATTGCGTTCCAGATTAGACTTTTCCGGACTGGGGAGCATGCCCCAAACGTAGCGGCCTCGCCGCCCAGTCACAAGCCGGAACTCGTGGATCAAAGTCCGGGATGTTATTCGGCGTCAGCATTTTAGCGTTCGAAGGGAGCGAACCTGTTGCGATGGGATTCGCCATTTGACGCCGCAGACACGGCGACGCTCCAACAACGGTTGAGCGCGTTCGACCGTCCCAAGCTTACCGAAATGTAATGTAAAACGCCCTCCGGCGCAGAACCGGACCTCGTTTTGGGGGCGAACTAATGATGTCCATGTCGCTGCCGCGTTCGCGGGCCGACCCGGCCTCACCATCCACTGACAAACCGCTTCTTTTATGATCGATCACCGCGTCTCCGCCGGCCGAATCGAGTCAAAATTTCCGCTTCTCTCCAGTTTCGCCGCCTGCGCCCGCCGGGCGCGGCAACACCGCGTCCGTAGTTGGCGCTCATAACGAAAGGCCTTTATGAAAAAATCTGCGTCAACTCAATCGGGAATTTTCATCCTCCGCGCAGTCGTAGCCTGCGCTTGCCTCATGCTTTCCGCCCTTCTTGGGTTTCTCGCTTTCGCGGCCGATCCTCCGGCGGGAACGATCGGGCCGGCCGGACCGGACCTCACCTGGACCGGAACCGGTACCGGGATTCCGCCGACGGGCGGTGGAGAAGATTCCTGCGACGAGGGAACCAATTGCGACAGCTTCAAGTTAACGGTTACCGGGACGCCGGCGGATTGGGCGGCGGCGAACAAGGTCATCCACGTGCAAATCAACTGGTCGAGTCCTTCGACGGACTACGACATGTATGTCCACAAGGGGACGCTGGAGGGACCTGTCGTTGCCTCCTCGGGTTCCGGAGGGTCCACTCAGGAGCAGTTGGATCTTGATCCGCGCCGGAGCAGCATCGGCACCGGCGATTTCGTGGTGCACGTCGTCTATTTCGCGGCGACCACCGCCGATCAGTACTCCGGAACCGCAGCTCTCGCCCCGGC
>JBAPMH010000499.1:0-3146 GCA_049278515.1 Chthoniobacterales bacterium | reverse complement strand
AGGTGGATCGCGCGCTCCGCCGCGCGATAGGAATTCAGGCTTCGCCGATAGGACAAACCGATGCCATCGAGCGCCGGAGCGCTCGATCCACCCAGGTCGCCGCTTCAATCGGTCTCTCGGCGCTTTTCCTGATCGTTTACGGCTGGACCAACTGGTTCACCGCACAACGCAGCAGCGTGCCCACACTTTTCTTCGAATGGGAACGGCTCATCCCGTTCGTTCCGCTGATGATCGTCCCCTACATGTCGATAGATCTGTTCTTTGTCGCGGCCCCTTTTCTATGCCGGGATAATCGGGAGCTGGCGACATTTTCCAAGCGCATCGCAGCGGCGATCCTCATTGGCGGGGTTTGCTTTCTCCTCTTCCCGTTGCGCTTCGCTTTTGCACGCCCCCACGCCGGCGGCTGGCTCGGTGCGTTCTTCGATTGGTTTCGCGGGATGGATCAGCCTTACAACTTACTCCCGTCGCTCCATATCGCGCTGCGCACCATTTTGGCCGAAATCTACGCGCGACATACCCATGGTGTTCTCCGGCATGCCTCCAACGTCTGGTTCGTCCTCATCGGACTCTCGGCGGTCCTGACCTATCAACATCATGTCATGGACGTCGTCGCCGGTTTCGCCCTCGGCGCTTATTGCCTCTACTTCTTTCGGGAACGGGCCCGGCGCCTTCCGGGCGTGGCAAATTCTCGGGTCGGCGCGTACTATTTGGTCGGCACCCTGGGAGTTCTCGGCCTGGTCGTTCTTTGGTGGCCGTGGGGGGCTTTCCTTCTTTGGCCTGCGATATCGTTAGGCATTGTGGCGGCGGCTTACTTCGGCCTGGGCCCGGGAATGTTCCGGAAAGAGAATGGCCGGTTGCCCTGGACTGCGTGGTGGACACTCGGCCCTGTCTTGTTCGGCCAGGAACTCTCCCGCCTTTATTATCGCCGCCAATCCCGGGCCTGGGATGAGCTGACCCCGCGCGTTTGGATCGGCCGCACGCTCAATCGCCGGGAAGCTGCCGCGGCCGTCCAGCACGGAGTCACTGCTGTTCTCGATCTCACCGCCGAATTTTCCGAGCCGGCGCCCTTTCGGAGCGTGACCTATGTGAACATTCCGGTGCTCGACCTCACCGCGCCGACGGTGGAGCAACTCGAGGAAATGGCAGCCTTCATTGCCAGCGAATCGGCCACCGGAATCGTCTATGTCCACTGCAAGATTGGCTACTCGCGGACGGCAGCCGCGGCCGCTGCATTTTTGATCCGGGCCGGGATCGTCGCCGAACTGTCAGAAGCGGTCGATCTGCTTCGCCGCGTCCGGCCTGCGATAATTATCCGGCCGGAGGTGATCCGGGCGTTGAGGGAGTTTCTCCTGTCATCCCGAGCGGCGCGCAGCGCAGTCGAGGGACCCCGTTGACCTTCAGAGATTCCGTCGAACTCGTCTCCGCGTAGGAGGCGCTAGCGGAAGGCAGCGCCGACATTAGGTCGACGGGGTCCCTCGACTCCGCTGCGCTCCGCCCGGGATGACCAATCATTTCTCCTCGCCTCCGGCGCATGCCTCATCATAATCGGCGCCGCCATGAAATACACCGAACTGATCCAGCTCTATTTCGAGCGCACCACCGCCTTGCAGAATTATTGGACGCTCTATGTCGTCATCGTCGGCGGCATTCTCGCCTTTTCGTCGCTCAGAAAACAGCCGGCGGCTCTGACGACCTTGATCGTTTCGATCCTGTTCGGTTTGTTCGCCTACGAGAATCTTGATGCCATCAAGGCCACCGCGACCCAGCGGCACGCGACCCTGGCCGCGATCAAGCAATCGGACGCCGGTTCGACGGCGCCGGAGATCAAACCCGTTCGCGATCTGCTCGAGCCAACGCTCAACCCTGCCACGGTCGGCTCCACTCAAACCACTCACCTGATCAGCGACGCGTTGACGATCGCCGGTCTTTGGATCATGGAATTGCGCCGGCGAAAAAACGCTGTGGTAGCGGCGGTCACGGCACAGCCTTTCCCGTAGCGCATGCTCAGATTACGCAAACCGATTCCGGGAGAATCTCCCGGCACTCTCCGCCTGGAGAAAGAAGTCGTCCGGCGCAAGCCGGTCATTACGCTCATCGAATACGACCGCACCCAGCTGGAAGAGCGCGTGATCGAGGACGGGGCGGAGCTCCTGTCGCATCTGGACAATCAGAAAGTCACCTGGATCAACATCGACGGACTGGGCGACATCGAGGTTCTTCGCGCGCTCGGTTCGCAGTTCAATTTGCATCCGCTGGCGCTGGAGGATGTCCTCGATACTTTCCAGCGCCCAAAGGTCGAGCAATACGACAATTATCTCTTTCTCGTCGCCCACATGCTCTACCTCGATCACGGCCAGGTAATGTGCGGCGAACAGGTCAGCATGTTCCTGGGAAAACATTTTCTCATTACCCTCCAGGAGGAAGCGGAGTTTGATGTCTTCGAGCCGGTCCGGGCGCGGATCCGGATCACCACGGGCAGCATCCGCAAGATGGGGCCGGATTATCTCGCCTACGCGCTGCTCGATTCGATCGTGGACCATTATTACCCGGTCCTGGAGGACGTCGGGGCAAAGATCGAGGCGATTGAAGAAGGCCTGGTCGATTTACAACCTAATGCGAGCCCGGTCGCGGAATTGCACAGTCACAAACGGACCCTGGCGCGCCTCCGTCGCTACGTTTGGCCGGTGCGTGACCTGGTGAATGTCCTCATGCACGATGAAACCGGCCTTATCACCAAAGGGACCAAGGTTTACCTGCGGGATTGTTACGACCACACGGTCCAGCTGATGGATTTGGTGGAGAGTTATCGCGACGTGCTCTCGGGACTCATGGAATTATACCTCTCCGCGGTCGGCATCCGGACGAACGAGATCATGCGCGTTTTGACGGTTGTTACATCCATCTTTATTCCACTGACGTTTATCGTCGGAGTTTACGGGATGAATTTCGCGCGCGAGGTGGATGGCAAGAAGCTTCCCTGGAACATGCCGGAATTGGTCTCTCCGTACGGCTACGTTGGTTGTTGGGTCTTCATGTTGGCCCTGGCGATTTTCCAGATCATCTATTTCAAGAAACGGCGCTGGTTGTAATTGGGCATCAAGGAGCGGCGATTTAAAATCGCCGTCAACCGGTGAACTGACTGCGAC
>JBAPMH010000498.1:0-1628 GCA_049278515.1 Chthoniobacterales bacterium | reverse complement strand
GAATTGCCGTGAGCGACGACGAGCACGCTCTTACCGGCGTGAAGCTCAGGCACAATACGCTTTTCGTAAAAAGGGAACACGCGCGCCTCGGTATCTTTCAGGCTCTCGCCGCCGGGTGGGGCGATCTCGTAAGAGCGCTGCCACAAATGAACCTGCTGATCGCCCCAACGCTTGCGGGCGTCCTCTTTGTTGATGCCCATGAGGTCGCCGTAGTCACGCTCATTGAGCGCAGCGTCGCGCACAGTCGGCAGCTTCGTCTGCTGTAGCTCGCCGACGATGATCTTGAGCGAGTTCATGGCGCGTTTCAGCGTGCTCGAGAACGCTATGTCGAATTGGTAGCCAGCCTCTTTCAGCATGGTACCGGCGCGATGCGCCTCGGCCATACCCTCTTCCGTGAGATCCACGTCCTGGTGGCCGGTGAAGCGGTTCAGTTTGTTCCACTCGCTCTCGCCATGGCGCACGAGCACGAGCACGTTTTGCATGGGACGAATATTTGACCTGTCAGGCTGCATGGTCCTTACCCGCTCATCCCAAGCCTGGGTTTTGGGCCCAGTTCGGCCGGTCTGAGGAGAGAAGGGGCGGACATTAGAATGGTCTCGGTTTTGGGTCATTTTCCTGCTGCGAGGTCATCGATTTAGACGGAGTCAGCAGCTTTTTCCAGGGTTTAAAGTCCAAGCACATCGACCATGGAATAGAGCCCCGGTGCCCGCCCGCGGCCACAAAGCGCAGCCCTCACAGCGCCCCTGGCAAAAATGCCCCGGTCCGTCGCAATATGGGAAAGCTCGATGCGTTCGCCGGGCCCGGCGAAGATCACTTTATGCTCGCCGACGACGTCGCCGCCGCGGAGCGCGGCGAAGCCAATATCGCCGTCGTGCCTCGGGCCAACATCGCCTTTGCGTGTCCACACGCCCTTGTCGGCAAGGGAAATGCCGCGGGCTTCGGCTGCGGCGTTGCCAAGAAGGAGCGAGGTGCCGGACGGCGCATCCCGCTTGTGGCGGTGGTGCATCTCCAAAATCTCGATGTCGAATTCCGGCCCGAGCGCTTTTGCCACCTGCTTAGTGAGGCTTGCCAGTAAATTCACGCCGAGGCTCATATTGCCGGCCTTGATGATGGTGGCGTGACGCGCGGCGGCCGCGATCTTCGCATCGTCGTCTGGGGTGAAGCCGGTCGTGCCGATCACATGAACGATGCGGGCTTGGGCGGCGAGGCCTGCGAAAACCGTCGTGGCTTTCGGGCTGGTAAAATCGAGCACCGCATCGACGTTGGCGAAGAGGGGCATTGGATCGTCGGTGATGGTCACGCCAACAGGTTCGAGGCCCGCGAGCTCGCCAATGTCGTGGCCAATATAAGGCGAGCCCTTGGCGTCGACCCCGCCGGCGATCACACAATCTTCCGTCTCGCTCAACACGCGCGTGAGCGTCTGGCCCATGCGGCCTCCGGCACCGAGTACAGCGATCCTCATTGCAGTCATGACCAACCAACCACCATCATCGAGTCGATGCGACAGGCCGTGCCTCGTGGTATGAAGCCCGACGCGAAAAAAGCCTTCTATGCCGCGATCGGCTTGCTCACAAGTCCATGCCTCAAGCGCCCAGCCTAGCCCCCAGTCTTCTCGTCGCGGTGCTGAC
>JBAPMH010000497.1:0-17006 GCA_049278515.1 Chthoniobacterales bacterium | reverse complement strand
CAACACGACATCGCCACGCGCGTGATCCACGCCGGCCAATCCCCCGACCCTTCGACCGGCGCGATCATGACGCCGATCTACCAGACCTCGACTTATGTTCAGGAAAGTCCGGGCAAGCACAAAGGCTACGACTACTCGCGCTCGATCAATCCCACCCGCAGCGCCTACGAACGATGCATCGCGAATCTGGAGAGCGGCACCCGCGGCTGGGCTTTCGCCTCCGGCCTCGCGGCGATGGCCACGGCCCTCGACGGCCTCGACTCCGGTTCGCATGTCCTGGTGAGCGACGATCTCTACGGCGGCACCTTCCGTCTTTTTGAACGCGTCCGGCGGCGTTCCGCCAATCTCGATTTCACCTTCATCGACATGAGCGACCCGGCGAGGATCGAGGAATCCATGCGACCGAACACGCGGATGGTCTGGGTGGAAACGCCGAGCAATCCGCTCTTGAAACTGATCGACCTCGCCGCCGTGGCGAAAATTGCGAAAGCACACAAAGCCATCAGCGTGTCCGACAACACCTTTGCCAGTCCCTGGATGCAGAGGCCGATCGAATTCGGATTCGACATGGTGATCCATTCCGCAACGAAATATCTCAACGGCCATTCCGACATGGTCGGCGGCGTGATCGTGGTGGGGGAGAACAAGGAACTCGGCGATCAGATTGCGTTTCTCCAAAACGCGGTCGGCGCCATCGCCGGCCCGTTCGACAGCTTTCTCGCGATGCGCGGATTGAAGACGCTGGCCCTGCGAATGGAGCGGCATTGCGAGAATGCACTGGAGATCGCCCGCTGGCTCGAGCAAGAACCGAAAGTAGAAAAGATTTATTACCCGGGTTTGGAACAGCACCCCCAACACGAGCTGGCAAAGAAACAGATGCGCGCCTTCGGCGGAATGGTGACGATCGTTTTGAAGACAGATTTGGCAGGCACGAGGCGTTTCCTCGAGAACACGCATCTCTTCTCGCTCGCCGAAAGCCTGGGTGGCGTCGAGAGCCTGATTAACCATCCCGCGATCATGACCCACGGATCGATTCCGCCGGAGATGCGAGCGTCCCTCGGGATTACCGACTCGCTCGTCCGGCTCTCCGTCGGGGTGGAGAAGGTCGAAGATCTGATCGAGGATTTGAAGACCGCGTTCGCGGCGATCTAGGCCCCGAATGTGGGAGGGACCTTTGTGTCCCGACTCTTCCGCGTTTCCCTGTCGCGGCGCAAGGCCGCTCCCACATTGTTAATCGTCCGCGTGCCGTCTAACATTGCCCCCATGGGCAACTCCTTCGGCCAGCTCTTCCGCGTCACGACGTGGGGCGAATCCCACGGAGGCGGCGTCGGCGTGGTGATCGATGGTTGTCCGCCGCGCCTCGAATTGGCCGAATCAGATATCCAGCGCGACCTGGATCGGCGCCGGCCGGGCCAAAGCGCGATCGTCACTTCGCGCGATGAAGCGGATCGCTGCCAGATTCTCTCCGGGGTTTTCGAAGGTCAAACCCTGGGCACTCCGATCTCCATCATGGTCCTGAACAAGGATGCGCGGCCGGAAGCGTACACGGAAATGAAGTCGACCTACCGCCCTTCCCACGCCGATTTCACCTACGAAGCGAAGTACGGGATTCGCAACTGGCAGGGGGGCGGCCGCGCCTCCGCCCGGGAGACGATTGGCCGTGTCGCCGCCGGCGCCGTGGCGCGCAAGGTTCTGGCAAATCTCTTCCCGCGGTTCGAGCTCCTGACCTACGTGACTCACGTCTTTGATATTTCCGCCGAGATTGAGCCGAGTGCGGTTTCGCTCGAACAGATTGAGGGAAATGCGATTCGCTGTCCCGACCCGGCGGCGGCCGAGAAAATGATCGCGGCGATCGAGAAGGCGCGGGCGGATGGCGACTCGTTAGGCGGAATAATTGCCTGTGTCGCCCGCGGGGTTCCCGCCGGCCTGGGGGAACCGGTTTTCGACAAATTGGAAGCCGATTTTGCCAAAGCGATGCTCAGCCTTCCGGCCTCCAAGGGCTTCGAAATTGGTTCGGGGTTTTCGGCGACGCGGATGACAGGATCGCGGCATAACGATCCGTTCGAGGTCCGGGAAGGCGCCGTGCGCACGATGACGAACAATTCCGGCGGAGTGCAGGGCGGCATCAGCAACGGGGAAGAAATTTTCTTCCGCGTCGCTTTCAAACCGACCGCAACAATTGCGCGCCAGCAAAAGACCGTCACCACGGCCCAGGAAGAAACCACTCTCGCCGCCCGTGGACGCCACGATCCCTGCGTCCTGCCCCGCGCGGTGCCCATTGTGGAGGCGATGGCTGCGCTGGTCCTGTGCGATCATGCGCTGAGGCAGCGGGCGATTGCGGATTTCGGATACCGGAAACCGGAAAGTTAAGACACAAATGTCACTCTTCCTTTCCGCAATCCGCAATCCGCAATCCGAAATTCAATCCTCCGCCACCGGCTCCACGCTTTGGCAGATCGTCTTCCTTTCCTTCGCGGCGGTCTTGCTTCTCCTCGAAGTGATTCGCGGATACAGGCTGGGCCTGCCGCGGCAGTTGATGCGCGGCGCCGCCATCCTTTGCGCGTACGCAGCTTCATTCTTCGGCGGCCAGATTTTGGTGCCATTGCTTCAACCGATTCTAAAGTGGCCCGATTTCATTCTTTCGATGATCGGAGGCGTCCTCCTTGCCCTGGTCGTCTATGGCCTCATTGCCAGTCTGGGTTCGATTCTCTTCAAACGGACCGCGCAGCATGGTTCGGGAACAATTCGCCTCTTCTACGGTTTCGGCGGTGCGCTGACGGGAGTTGTGTTCGGCTTGTTTTTTATCTGGTTGATTCTGGTTGGCATTCGCAGTGCGGGTGCGATTGCCGACGCCCAGGTGCAGGCGCATCCGCGCCCCAAGCCCCAATGGTCCACGGCGCGCGCCGACCCATCGCAAGCTCTCGACAATCTCGATGCGGATGCGCTGACTTCGTTCCTGGCGCGATTGAAGAATTCCGTCGAGCTGGGTAGTGCCGGCGATCTGCTGAAAAAAACCGATGTTACTCCGCCGGCGGTGTATCAAGCGCTGAAAAATGCCGGAACTGTCGCGGCCAATCCTGAGAGTGCGCGCAGGTTTCTGGAGTTCCCCGGCGCGGTCGAGCTGAGCGAGCACCCGAAAATTGTCGCCCTGCGCAACGATCCCGAAATTGCCAACCTCATTCGGGAAGGACGAATCCTGGAGCTCTTGCAACATCCTCGCCTCCTCGCCGCCGCCAACGACCCGACGCTCGTCGAGAAAGTGAAGCAGTTCGATGTAAAAAAGGCGCTCGAGTTCGCAGCGAAGAAAAGGGATTGAAGATTGCGGATACCGAACAGAGTTGATTTCGGATTGCGGATACCGGAAACCGGATAGATGAAGAAAGAAGATTTCCTCCAGCGGACGCGGGCTTTTGGCTTGCGTGTGATTCGTCTCGTCGAAAGGCTGGCGCGGAACCAAACCGCGCAAATCCTGGGCCGCCAATTGCTGCGCTCCGGGACGTCTGTCGGCGCCAACTACCGCGCTGCGGTGCGGGCAAAGTCACGCGCTGATTTCATCTCAAAAATGGGAACCGTCGAAGAGGAGTGCGATGAAGCCATTTACTGGATTGAAATGCTGGTCGATGCCGGGTCGGTAAAGCTCGTGACGGTCGCAGACCTGATAGACGAAGGGAATCAGATACTCTCGATTGTTGTCGCCTCGATCAAAACTGCCCGGCGCGGCAAGTAATCTTTCCGGTATCCGGTATCCGCAATCCGAAATGTCGTTGCTCACCACCATCGGACTCGAAGTGCACGCGCAGCTACGGACGCGGTCGAAGATGTTCTGCGCCTGCCCGGTGGAATTCGGTGCGCCACCTAACTCGCATACCTGCCCGGTCTGTCTTGGCTTACCCGGCGCCTTGCCGGTGATGAATGCGGAGGCGCTCCGGCTGACCTTGCTGACCGGACTGATGCTCGATTGCGAGATTCCGCCGGTGTCGCATTTCGATCGGAAAAATTATTTCTATCCGGACATGCCGAAGAATTATCAGATCACGCAATACGCCCGGCCTCTTGGTTCGAACGGCCGTGTGCCGTTGCACGATCTCGCCTACCCGAAGGATGCCCAGAAGAATATCGCCAGCCCGGATAAGGAAGTGCCGCTGGTCCGGATTCATCTCGAGGAGGATGTAGCCAGGAGTTTCCATCTCGAAAGCAGCACCGGGATCGACTTCAACCGCGCCGGGACTCCGCTCATGGAAATTGTCACCCAGCCGGAGATCAATTCCCCGGAAGAAGCGTTCGCTTTCCTGACTGCGCTCAAACAAATCCTGATCTACGGCGCGGTCAGCGACGCCGATATGGAGAAAGGCCAGTTGCGGTGCGATTGCAATATTTCGGTGCGACCCGCCGGTCAGGAGCAGTTAGGCGCGAAAATCGAGATCAAGAACATGAACTCGATTAGCGGGGTGCGGCGAGCGCTGGCTTACGAGGTCCGCCGGCAAACGGAGTTGCTGGAACGCGGCGAGCATTTGGAGCAGGAAACTCGCGGATGGAACGATGCCACCGGTGAAACGTTTCTGATGCGGACGAAAGAATCCGCGCACGATTATCGTTATTTCCCCGATCCAGACCTGGTACCGGTGAAGACTAAATCGTTTGTCGAGGAAGTCCGGCCCCGGCTGCCGGAATTGCCGCGAGCCAAGCGAGCGCGTTTCGTCCGGCAGTACAGCGTCAGTGCATACGACGCGGGCGTGCTGGCGAGCGATCTGGCGCGGGCCAGTTATTTTGAAGCAGCGGTGAAAGATGCCGCCAAGCCGAAGAGTGTCGCGAACTGGATTCTGAATGATCTGCAAAGCGCCCTCTCGAATTCCGGCCGCTCGATTGCGGAGTGCCCGGTATCGCCCCCGGCCCTCGATGAGTTAGTGAATCTCGTGGAAGCTGGAACGATCAGCGGCAAGCAGGCAAAGGAAGTCTTTTCGGAAATGTTCGCCAGCGGAAAAAGCGCGGCGGCGATCGTGCAGGAAAAAGGAATCGAGCAGTTGAGCGACGCGGGTGCCCTGGAAGCGCTTTGCGATGAAGTCATCGCGGCGAATCCAAAGCCAGTGGCCGATTTCAAAGCGGGCCACGGGGTTTCGCTGAACTTTTTGAAGGGGCAAGTGATGAAGCTTTCGAAGGGAACTGCGAATCCGGCGCTGGTGGGCGAGATCCTGGAGCGGAAGCTCAAGCAATGAGGTTGCACCCTGCGTTCCGGGCGTGTCATCCCGAGGCTGGCGAAGCGCGCCGAGGGACCTCGCAAGCGCACAACCGCTTTCGCGAAACCTGAGGGCCGCTATGACAGATGAATGCTGCTCGTCGCTTGGGTGAGGCAACTTCCAATTGTGAGGTCCCTCGCCGTCTGCGCGGCTCGGGATGACAAGCATTTGTTCCATGCGAATTCTCATCGCCCCAGATAAGTTCAAAGGCTCCCTGGATGCGCGCGAAGTCGCGGCCAGCATCGCGGCCGGTCTTCGCGATGTCCTGCCAGACGCAATCATCGAAATTGTTCCGGTGGCGGATGGCGGCGAGGGAACGGCCGCGGCCATCCGTGAGGCCTGTGGCGGCGAGTGGGTAAGTTGCGCGGCGCACGACGCGCTCGGACGCCGGATCGAGACACGCTATCTCTGGCTCTTCGATTCAGCCAAAGCCGTGATCGAAATGAGTGAAGCGGCCGGCAGCCGGCGCATCGCCGCCCACGAGCGTGATTTGTTTCGCGCGGATACTTTCGGCGTCGGTGAAATGATGCGCCACGCGCTGAACCGGGGCGCGAAAGAGATCCTGCTTGGGCTGGGAGGAAGCGCCACGAATGACGGCGGCTTCGGCATGGCGCGAGAACTCGGATTTCGTTTTCTCGCCGGCGACAGAGAGCTGACCAATGGGCCTGCCGATTTGCTGAATCTAACCCGGATTCTTCCGGTTGAGCCGCCTTCCATTCAACTCATCGCTGCGGCCGATGTGAAAAATCCGCTGCTCGGGCCGCGCGGCGCAACCCGCGTCTTCGGCCCGCAAAAAGGTGGCACCTCAGATCAGCTTGACCTCCTCGAGCGCGCTCTGGCACGTCTGGCCGAAATTGTAAGCCGCGATCTCGGTTCGAACTTTCAGAATTTGCCGGGCGCAGGCGCAGCCGGCGGCCTTGGCTTTGGCCTGGCGAGTTTCGCACGCGCGACCATCCGGCCGGGCTTCGACGTTGTTGCGGAATCCATCGGGCTTCGGCCTGCGATGGAGAAGGCGGACGTCGTCATTACCGGCGAAGGCCGGCTCGACGCGCAGACCCTGGAGGGCAAGGCGCCCGCCGGGGTTGCTTCGATGGCAAAACATCTCGGAAAACCGGTTCATGCCATCGTCGGCGTGGTCGCCGAACTGGCGAAAGCGAACGAATTGTTTGATTCGATAACGCCGCTGGTCCAAGGCGAAACCAGCCACGAACAGGCGCTGGCAAATGCGACCGTTCTTCTCCGTGATCGCGCGAGAATCTTGGCTTCTCGACTTGTCAGCTAGTGTCTAACGGGAAGCGCCAGTCTCGCGATGGAGCCTGGCATTCTCAACGTACTTGAGGGCCCAGCTTTTGATTTTGGTCTGCTCGTCAAGCCCTAGCTGCCGGACAACGCGAGCCGGCGAACCGACCACCAGCGACCCGGGCGGAACTTTCATTCCAGCCGTCACGAGCGCGTTAGCGCCGATGATCGAGCGGGCACCAATTTCCGAGCCGTCGAGAATGGTCGCGCCCATTCCGACCAGCACTTCATCGTCGACGGTGCAGGCGTGCACGATCGCCGCGTGGCCGATCGTCACCAGCTCGCCGACGATTGCCGCAAAATCATCCGCCAGATGAATGACGGCCGCGTCCTGCACATTGGAACGGGGACCAACGATGATTCGGTTGATATCGCCCCGTAAGACCGCTCCATGCCAAACGCTCGATTCGTCGCCCAGAGTAACGTCGCCGACGAGGGTCGCGCCCGGGGCAACGTAGGCGCTCGGGGCAAGGTGCGGGCCCCGGGCAAGCCTGGCTGCCACTCCAGCGAGGCCGGTCGGAAATGGATCGGCGGAGATTCTCATTCAGTCTCCTGCTCATGCTCCCGATCGCGAGCCTGATCAATGAAATTCGGGCGAAAAGCCATCTCCGAACCCGCTCTCGGATTTTCACGCCGAACATGGTAGAATCCGGCCGATGGAAGAAGAGTCACCCCCAATTACACCGTTCGTTTTTTCCGATCCGGCCGGCAAACGCTGGCCCCGCCTCCGGCTTGCCCTCCTCATCGGCGGCATCGCGATTTTTCTCGGGACCGTTCTCTTCGTCCAAACCTTGTTCGTCGCGCCTCAGCTCAATCTTCCATTTTCCCTGCGGCAACTGAAGGGCCAGCTCAAGTCCCTGCAAAAAGCGAATCCGGCCGGGCAGCCGCCGCCGAATCTCGCTCTCTGGGAAAAATTCGCCGCCGCTCGAATCGCCGGGAAAAAGCCAAAACCACCGGCACCCCCCACCCCACCGGCGCATCCGCGAAAGAAACTGGCGAACAACGAGGTGCGACTCGCCTTTTACACCAATGGCGATCCTTACAGCTTTACCTCGCTCGAGCAGCACGCCAGCCAGATCACTCACCTCTGTCCCGAATGGATGGCGATGACGAATGGCTCGGGCGATTTGCAGATCGATCCTGACGCGCGCCTGCCAAAACTGGCGGCGGCCAAAGGCATCGCGTTAATGCCGCTGCTGACCAATCTGGTCGGCGACACCTGGCAACCGGAAGCCGTCGAGAATCTCGCGCATAGCTCGCCGGAGCGGCAGGACCATTTCATCCAAAAAGTCCTGGCGATCTTGAATGACGCGAAAGCGGCCGGGGTCATCATTGACTGGGAGCAGATCGATCCGGCCTACAAGAAGGACATCACCGCGTTTTTTGATCGCTTCACCGACGCCCTGCATTACGACGACAAGCAGCTCTGGCTTTGCGTCCAGCCGGGCCAGGATCTCGATTACATCGACTTCGATGAATTATCCGACAATGTCGATCGCTTCGTCGCGATGCTTTTCGACGAAACGTCCGATATCGATCCGGCCGGCCCACTCGGTTCGCGCCGCTGGTTTGAAGGCTGGCTCAGTGTCCTTATGGAGGGCGCGGAAACAAATCAGTGGATCGTCGCGCTCGGCAGCTACGGTTACGATTGGACGGGCGGAGGAAAGAAAGCGGAGCTGATTAGTTTTCCCGAAGCCATGAGCCGGGCGAGTTATGCCGAGGTCGAGACGGCCACGGTGGCGGGGCCCCATTACAACCCCTACTTTTATTATGAGGATGCGGACAAGGACCACTCAGTCTGGTTCCTCGACGTCGTGACGTTCCTGAACCAATTGCGTCGCGTCCGCGAAGCAAAGGCGGGTGGCTTCGCCATCTATCGTCTCGGCACGGAGGACGTTTCGATCTGGGACGCGCTCAGCATTCCAAACGATTTCAAGATGGATTCGGCCGCGCGGGCCGCGCTCGAAGTGCTCAAAGGAACGGACACAATTGCCGATGTGGGTGACGGCGAAATTGTCTCGGTCGACGAATCGACCGCGGACGGCCGCCGCGCTCTCGCCGTGGACCAGGACGGCTATCTCACCGCGACCTATTCGAAATTTCCGCAGTTCCCGACGCTTTACCACCAGGGCGCGGGCACGGCCCACCAGGTTGCGTTGACCTTTGACGATGGCCCCGATCCGAAATGGACGCCGAAAATTCTCGACATCCTGAAGGCGGAAAACGTGAAGGCGGCTTTCTTCCTGGTGGGCGCGAACGCCGAGGAATATCCGGACCTCGTCAGGCGGATCGTGGCGGAAGGCCACGAGATCGGGAACCACACCTATTATCATCCCAACCTGGCACTCTGCTGGCCGGAGCACATCCGGCTCGAACTAAACGCGACGCAGATTCTCCTGGAGACGATTACCGGACGTTCGACAACGCTTTTCCGGCCGCCCTACGCCGCGGATACGAGCCCGTCGAAGATCACCGAGCTGACTCCGTTGCAGTTGGCGCAGGATTTGGGCTACCTCGTTGTCCTTGAGAATATCGATCCTCAGGATTGGGCGCGGCCGGGCGCGGACATTATCCTCCAGCGGATAAAGCAACAGCGCCGGGATGGCAGCATTATCCTGCTGCACGACGCGGGAGGCGACCGCGAACAAACCGTCGAAGCGCTCCCGCGCATTCTGGATTATCTCAAGACTCGCGGAGATACGGTGGTTTCACTCAGCACGCTGCTCGGCACCTCGCGCGACGCGCTGATGCCTTCGGTCGAGACCAAGGGGCGATCCTTGAATCACTTCGTGTCCGGCGCAGGCTTTCGCATCTTTCACGCGGCGGAGGAATTTCTCTGGGCGTTCATGATTGTGGCGACCGCGCTCGTCGTTCTGCGAACGCTGATCGTCATCTGGCTGGCGGCGCGTTTCCGGCGGACCTGGTCGCCGGGGTTCGCGGACCCAATCAGCATTATTATCGCCGCCTTCAATGAAGAGAAAGTGATTGGTGAGACGCTCCGAACTTTGCTGGCGAGCGATTACCCGGGCGAACTGGAGGTCATCGTGGTGGATGATGGTTCCGCGGACGGAACGGGGCCCGAAGTCGAAAGGATCGCGGCCACGGATCCGCGGGTGCGGCTCTTTCGCCAGCCAAACCGCGGCAAGGCCCGCGCGCTCCAACGAGGACTTTCCGCGATGAGAAGTGGCATCGCTGTCTTTCTCGATGCCGATACCCATTGCCAGCCCGATACCATCCGGCGCCTGGTCGAACCTTTCTCGGACAAGGACGTGGGAGGAGTTTCCGGCCATGCGAAAGTCGGGAACCTGAGAACGTTCATCGCCCGCTGCCAGGCGCTCGAATACACCTGCGGCTTTAATCTCGATCGCCGGGCTTACACCCGCTGGAACTGCATGACCGTGGTCCCGGGAGCAATCAGCGCCATTCGGAAAGCCGCGATCGACGATGCCGGCGGCCTTAGTCTCGAGACCCTGGCGGAGGATACCGATCTCACTCTGACATTGCATAAGCGCGGGCAGCGAATGGTTTACGTGCCGGAAGCGATCGCCTGGACGGAAGCCCCCGAAACCGTGCGCAATCTCGCGCGCCAACGTTTTCGCTGGGCCTACGGGACGTTGCAATGTCTCTGGAAACATCGCGACATGGTTTTCAACTGGAACTATCGGGCCCTGGGCTGGTTTAGTTTGCCGAGCGTTTGGTTTTTCCAAATCGTTCTGGTGGCGATCACCCCCGTGGTGGATTTGTTTCTCCTGGCATCGCTGCCCTTCGGCGCCTGGCATGCGGTCTTGCCCTTCGTGCTTGTGTTTCTGAGCATGGATGTGGTGCTCGCGACGCTCGCCTGCATCATCGAACGCGAGTCCCTTTTCCTCGCCTGGCGCATTCTGCCGATGCGATTGATCTATCGTCCGATGCTCAGCTACGTGATTTGGAAGGCGATTTTTCGTGCCATCAAGGGCGCGTTGGTGGGGTGGGGGAAGCTCGAGCGCACCGCGTCCGTTCCCGCTCGCGCGTAAATGACGAAGCACGAATGACGAATGTCGAAGGAATGACGAAGCCCGAATGACGAAAAATCGAGTGCTCCTGCCTCTTCGTCATTCATTCTGCATTCTGCAATCTGCAATCTGCATTCTCCTCGCTCTTGCCGCCTGCAGAAAAAGCGAGGCGCCGAAACCTCGCGATCCCAACGCTCCCGTCGAAGTCCTCCTGCCGGCCACCGGCGCCTACACCGGCGCGTTCATGGATTTCGGCGACGCGGAAGACGAAGTCACCCTCGAGACGATCGAGGACTTTGAGAACCTGGTCGGCAAACATCAGGCCATCATTGCCTCTTCCAGCTATTGGGGTGAGCAAAGTTTTCCCCTCCGGAATCTTAACGTCATCTGGCGTTACGGCGCGATGCCCCTCGTCTTCTGGTCGCCCTGGGACCGGCCCTACACCCAGAACCGCGGGCCGGACAAATTCAGTCTCAACGAAATCCTCGCCGGAAAGTGGGACGCGTATATCGACCAGTGGGGCGATTCGGCGCGCGACTTCGGGCAACCGATGATCGTCGCCTTTGGAGTGGAGATGAACGGCGACTGGTTCCCGTGGTCGGGTTGGTATTACGGCGGTGAGGAATGGGTCGGCGACACGCCGGACGAATGGGAAGGGCCCGAACATTTTAAAAAAGCCTATCGCTATGTCGTGGACCGGGTGCGGGCCCGCGGCGCCGCCAATGTGAAATGGATGTTTCACACCAACAATTATTCCTATCCGATCGACACCTGGAATTTCGCCCCGGCCTATTATCCCGGGGCTGATTACGTCGATTGGCTCGGCATGAGCGTGTATGGCCAGCAATTCAAAGACGAACCGAATCCCGACATCCCATCGCTGGTGGACTGGCCCTACAAGGAATTGTGCAGTCTCGATCCGGCAAAGCCGGTGATGATCGCGGAATGGGCCACGGGCGATTTCCCTTTCTCGCCCGACACCCGCGGCATGCTCAAGCCCGAGTGGACCAGGCAGGCTTTGGAAATGTTTCGGACCCGCTATCCGCGCATCAAAGCTGCAATCTACTGGCATGAACGCTGGCAGAATCCCGACCAGACCTACAGCAATTTACGCGTCAATTCGTCCGTCGAAGCGCTCGAAGCGTATCGCAAAGGCATCGCACATCCGGATTGGCATGGAGAGTTGATTACGAGGCCGGTGGAAAAGAAATCGCCGATACCAAAGTAAGGCGTGTCATCCCGAGCCGCGCAGACGGCGAGAGACCTCCCAGTCGCAGAGTAAGTCACGCAAACCCGCTTTCGCGCTCCACGAATGTCGCACTGCCGAATTAGCGACAGCTGGTTTGGGTGACAACGGACCGCTTGAGAGGTCCCTCGGCGCGCTTCGCCAGCCTCGGGATGACACGCGTTCTGCGCGTGGGCATTATCCCGCCCGCAATGCCACCATCCGCAGAGCTTGGAATACGAGTCCAGCAAACTTCTCGTCATTTATGCTGGTCACGGCCTGCGATAGACAATTCGGAAGGATGCCCGGCCACGCGTGCCCCAAACTCACACGTGACCGGGACTCGCTCCCTCCTTAGGAAATTTACTTCGGGGGCGCCGGACTCGGCGCTGGGCTGGGCGCCGGCTTGTTTTTTGATTTCGGCGATTTGAATTCGGACTTCTTCTTGAGCCCCAAAGCCTGCACCTCGTTGGAATCGTCTCCGAACTGCGCGATCACCTGGTCCTTGACGCCGAGGAGGCCGTTGTGGAAATCCCACTCCGCCGCGGTCGCCTCGTCGCGGGCCGCATCGAGCTCGGCCTGTTTTTGCGCTTCGATATCGCGCTTGGCCACCATCGCGTCCGCCAGCGCCTGGATGGCGGCGACATCGAACTGGGTTTGGGCCGCCTTATAGGTCGGCATGTTCTTCACGGCCGCGAAGGCGTCGCGATCTGTTTGGAGCAGCGACGGACGAATCCTTATCGTTTCATTTTTTGCCATATTACTTCTTTCTTCCTGAGTGCGTCCTGGGGTGCCCATGACTCGCTCGGAATTGAGAAGTAATGGGGGGACATCACAACACCGGGAAGGTACGAAAAACCAGTCCGCTTTGGCAACCATATTCTCGCGTCGGCGCGAGTCCAAGGAGCGGCGCTTTCCAAACCGCGTCTCTTCTCTCGCCCTTCGACCCCCCATGGGAGCCAGAACAACCGCGGATGACGCGAATAACGCGGATGATTGGTCGGGATGGCGCGCTGCGCCGCTCGCTCTTACACCGGCCAGCGTGGACCATGCGCAGCCCTGTGCGGAACGCGCTGAGGCCTGTGCGGAACCCACACTAGCCAGTGCGGGTCATACGCAGGCGAGTGTACGCCATACGCAGCCCGATGTACGCCGTACACTGACGAGTGTGCGTCATACACTGACGAATGTACGCCGTACACTGACCGATGTACGCCATACACTGACCAGTGCACAAATCTCTTCCTGCGACGTAAAATCCTATAGAATAGTGGTTTAGAGCGTGAGAAAACACGCACACCTCGGAGTTGATCACGGAGTTTCGGCTTGTGACCGGTCCACGAGGCCGCTACGTTTGGGGCATGCTCCCCAGGGTCTGCAAATAATCCGTCCCCCAGCGATCGTATTAGACGAAAAAATGTTCGCCTTTAAATACGAACCTTCGTGTAATTCTCGTTAGGCGACTCGGACGCCGTCCTCTAAGTGAACGAAGGAACTGAAGACCACAAAGAGTCAGGGACGTGCTTTGTCATCATGCCGTTGACTACGCCGGAACACGCTCTGGCGACCTACCACGGAGACGCAGACCACTTTCGTCATATCTTCGACCATCTTATTGTTCCTGCTGTCGAGCGCTGCGGATTGTCGCCAATCGCTCCGAACGCCGAGGGCGCGGAGCTGATTCACGCTCGCATTGTCGAGCATCTTGCAACCGCGACTTTGGTCTTATGTGACATGTCCGCACTGAACCCGAACGTCTTCTTTGAACTCGGCATCCGAACAGCTCTCGACAAGCCTGTATGCCTAATAAAGGACGACGTGACCATCAAAGTTCCGTTCGACACAACCATTCTAAACTACCACACATACCAAGCGGAACTGAAACCTTGGTCCCTCTATACTGCCGTGGATGCCTTGGCCAAGCACATTCAACAGACCATCGCACAGGAGCCCCGAAACGCGCTCTGGAAGTATTTTGCCGTCGCCCAACACATTCTGCCAGAACCGGAACGCGACCCACGATTTGCCGCCGAGGACGCGATTGAGAAAGCAATTCGACTCGGAAACGGCTCTTTAGTTCGCACAGCCCGCGACGGCTCACTCACTGTTTTTTGGGTCGATGGATTACCACGCATCGACGATGAGACCTACAAGCGAATCCACGCTATAGCAGACGAGTATGACATGCGAATCGAACTCAGACCGAGCTTTCTCGTTGACCGCTAGAACGTCGCCTAAAGCATTCCCAAGTGCTGCCCTAGTCGCCGTCCCTCGCCAGGTTCCATTCCTTCCTGGCAGCTTCAACTTCTGCGAGAAATCGTTCGTTTTGTTGCAAACGAGCGAAAAGCTCAGCGCCGAGCGCCCGGCTCGCTTTTGAATCGCTCGGATAGTGAAGTCCGGCGATCTCACGCTCGCGTCCGATCTGTTCTCCAACGGTCATCAAGTCATCGCTCTCTTGCGGAAACAGGAGCGAAAGCGTCCGGGCCACCATGTAACCTTGCAGCGCGTGGTTGCTCGGATACGCCGGATGAGACGGGACCGAAATTGCCGGATGAAGCCGCGGCTCGAGCTGATGAGGCCGCGCCCGATTGAAACGTTTCTTGGCGTGAAATAGCGCAAGCGACGCATCCATCTGAACATGTCTTAGCAATGCTCTGGTTTTGGGCGCCCGGGCCAACTTTCGATGCGTCGAGGCGAGAATTGCGGAGCAGACACCGTCATAGTCGAGGTGCTTCGTCATCGACTTCACCTGAGCCGGCGTGCGTTCTTGTTGCAGCTTCAGGAGTTCATCAAGCTCGGCGCGCGTCTCGGTTGAACTGTTCTCCGGCGGGGGCGGCACCGCCAAAGCGATCAATCCTTCGCGATCCAGAAAATACGCTGGACGATCGAGACGCGAGAGGGCCCATTTTCCCCACGCGTCGAAGCGAATGTCATCGAGCGGCGCCGCGTCCAATGCGACAGCGAAAGACGAAACCAGAACCAGGCCGGAAAGATACCTCTTCAACTGATTTTGCGCAGGGCGGCCAGGACTGACTCTTGAGGACGATCGCGGCAGCTCCGCTCACCGCACGATAAGCATGTCTTTCCGAGTTCGTCGCCGGAAAGAATTTGCCGGAAGCTATGGGCTACCACCTCGCGAACGCCGTCGATAGATCGGATGACTTCGATCTCGCGATAACGCTGATCACCGCGCCAAACCACTCGCTCGTTCGCTTCGAGCTGTGCGCGGGGAGCTGCTTCGTCGGCAAAGATCGCGAGGCACAACTCATCTTTCGGCGTGATCGTCACTGCGAGCCGCGCCCAACCCCGCGCCGGAGCCACCACCAGATCCACATCGGGCCAGACTACCGTCGCGTCGAGCGGCACGGTGCCGGCCATGGGCGGCACGGCTTCGAGCGAGTGTCCGTGGCGCTCGATAATTCTCCAGCCCGAGCGCACAGCCAGCTCGAAGATCGCATTCGAGAGCAGACACAGTCCTCCGCCAATCGCGGGAGTGACGCAGCCGCCGCGCAGTTCCATGCCCCAGGAAAAACCGCGCTTCTCGCTGGCGCGGCCGAGCGCTCGCCAAAACGAAAGCGTGCGCTCCGGGGTGAGCAACAAACCGTCGAAGTAAGGAACTGCCAGTTCGAGATTGCGGCGTTTACCTCGTTCCAGCGCCGGATGCGCCAACCCATCGGCGCGCGCGATCGGAACGACAAGCTCTGCCACTTTTTGGCCATTGCCGTTCCTGCAATACATCGGTTTTGACCACCGGTTTGAAACCAACCAGTTCATCAGGCGCGCGGCAGAAAGCCCCGCCCGCCGTAACCGGTAATCGATCACCTGAAGTGCACTCTTTGGCCGAGTCATGTCGTTATGACGTTCTGCCCCTGTGGACTCGCAAATTACCGCATGATTATGTGGCGTAAATTGCTGTTACTTTTTCTCCGGCAGCGGTTGCTGCCAATCAAGCACCAGCTTCCAGGCGCCCGCGGCATCAGCCTGCCAGATGTGGAGGTAGTGTCCCTGTTCCCCGGGACCCGCGTCCAAGGTCGAATACTTGCCGTAGGAATAGGCGAGATCGGCAGAACGGCTCACGTCGCCTCCCATTGGCTCGACTGCCAGGTTTCGATCTTGCGCTGTCAGAATCCCGCCCCCGGCGGACAACCCGACCGCAGGGAAATGCCCGTTGCGGTAAACTCGAATATCATCCGAGGCCACAGCCAGGGCCGCTTTGCCAGAACCTGCCTTCGCCGCCTCAGCGAATTTTTTTTGCGCTTCCTGCAACTTCTTGCGCGCGGCCTCGGGATCGCTTTTGGTTTTCGATTCCTTGTCGCTCCCAACAATCCGCAGAGTTTCAGGCTTGCCAGCCGGCTCCGGGTTTTCGTTTCCGCAATCAAGCGCAACTTTCCAGGAGCCGTCCTTTTGCTTCTTCCAGACGGAAATGAAATATCCGTAACCGGCGAATTTTGGGTCCGTCTTTTGCCCTCGCCACTTCGCCGGACCGGTATCAAACCCGAAGTCGGCGCTGCGCGCCATCACGGCGAAGATCGGTTCCCAGACAAGATCCAGGCCGGTTTCGGGGCGCTTGCTCCACGTTTCCTTGCCATTGACCGGACCCGGCCGGAAAACGATGGCGTCGTCCGCGAGGAAAGCGAGAAACGCGGCGCGAGTCCCCTGCTCCTGGCCGGTCTGATAGAACTTCCTTTCCGCCTCGACCATGGCGCGGGCAGCCTCGATCGGCGTCTCCGCCAGCCCGAGCCCGCCCGCGGCAAAGAGCAGAAATACCAGGACCAAGAACGAGCGGCGCGCCATTTGCCGATAATTGTTCCAGCAGTTGGGTTCCTGCCAAGAACCAAATGTGCGGGCTTTTCTTTTGCCGCCGTTTGAATAGAACGCCTTCATGGAGTTGGCGAAAGCCGGAGCTTGGTTGGAATCCCCCGGACGGGAGCAAATTCTCCTCCAGGGTAATTGCTCGTTAGGCCGCTCGCCCAGCAACCGCGTCGTGATCGAGTCGCCCAAGGCCTCGCGGCGCCATTGCATCATCAACCTGCAAAACGTCGGCGAATTCTGGCTCATCGATCTGGGCAGCAGCAACGGCACCTTCCTGAACAGGCGCCGCGTCCATCAGCCGGTCCGGCTTTGCGACATGGACCAGATCACGGTGGGGGACGCGCCGTTCACTTTTCGCCAGCCGGAAGAGATCACGAGCGCGATGCGGACCACGATCGCGCAGCAAACGATCCGGGAGACGGCCACCATCCCGGTCTTGATGCT
>JBAPMH010000496.1:0-1711 GCA_049278515.1 Chthoniobacterales bacterium | reverse complement strand
CCATTGGGCCCACCCACGGAATGTCCCAACGCACCCCGGTGAACGCCTTCACCATCGCAATGATCATCACAACCAGCAGGCCCAACTGGACCATGGCTGAAACAAAAAACCACAGCGCCGCGAAGATCGGGCCGGCCACCGGGATCGACCAAAAAATGGTCCGCAAGATCCAGGACGCCATGTTGAAGAGAAACCAGATGCCGCCAAAGATGATCGACTGCATCGCGTAGAACCGGACAAACTGGTCGTGCTTTTCCAGGATGTAAAAAACCAACCCGCCAATGAGCGGGATACAGGCGAGGGCGGCGGCGACATTCGAAGGCAACCCCGTCGTGGTAGGAGTGGGACTTGCGCCCGGAGCAGGATTCGCGGCGGGAAGCGGCGTCGGATCGACTGGATCTGGCATGATTCATTTAGAGGAACGCCCGAGCGGTTTGTCAAGGTAACTCGGGAATCGCCGGACGCTTTTCTCTTTCGCCTCCTTGAGGTGGCCGGTACGTTCGGCATCGTGATCTCGATTAAGGTGCGAGCCGGAGCGCAGGGGTATGACGTTGTCGTCGGCTCGAATCTCCTTGGGCAAACGGGAGCGCTGGTCTCTCAGAAACTAAAGGGACCCGCCTGCGCGATCATTTCGGATGACAATGTCGCCGGGCTCTTCGCCCAGACGGTTCAGGACAGTCTCACGGGCGCCAGGTGCCAGGCGGCGTTGATAACGATCCGGCCGGGCGAAGCATCGAAGACCATGAGCGGGGCGGAATCAATCTGCAGCCAAATGATCGAAGCTGGGTTGGACCGCTCCTCGTTCGTCGTGGCGCTCGGCGGCGGAATGGTGGGCGATTTGGCTGGTTTCGTTGCCGCGATTTATCATCGCGGAATTCCATGGGTGCAAATACCGACGACCCTCCTGGCGCAGGTGGATGGCTCCATCGGGGGAAAAACCGCAGTGAATACTACGGCGGGAAAGAATCTGATCGGCGCGTGGCATCAGCCGGCGCTCGTCATTTCCGACGTGGACACCCTGGCGACCTTGCCGCCGCGCGAATTGCGGCAGGGCTTTGCGGAAATCATCAAGCATGCTGTCATCCGTGACGCGGGAATGTTCGCGACCTTACCGCAATTCAACCGGACGGATTGGGAGCCGCTGATTCGCCGGAATGTCGAAATCAAAGCTGGGATCGTCAGCGCGGACGAACGCGAGACGACCGGCGAGCGAGCCCTGTTGAATTTCGGTCACACCATTGGGCACGCTATCGAGCGGGTGGGGGAGTATCGCGATTTTCTCCATGGCGAAGCCATCAGTCTCGGAATGGTCGCGGCTTGCGAAATCTCGGTGCGGAAAGCGGGGTTGAGTGAAGCCGAGCGGAATCGAATCGTCGGGACGTTGGAAGCGTTCGAGTTGCCGACGCGGTTGCCTCCCGGTTTTCCGAAGGAGAAAATTGCCGGCGCGCTTCGATACGACAAAAAATTCGCGGCTGGCCAGGTCCGATTTGTCGTTGTGCCGAAAATCGGAACGGCTCGGCTGGCAACGGACGTCACGATGGAAGACATCGAAAACGCGGTACGGCAGCTCTAATGTGGGAGGGACCTTTGCGTCCCGACAACGACGTTTTGCAACGCCTTGAAGTCGGGGCGCAAAGGCCCCTCCCACATTAGAAATTACCTCCGCGCCGCTCGGTAATATTCGACCAAACCTTCCACGACGCCGTCGACG
>JBAPMH010000495.1:0-3684 GCA_049278515.1 Chthoniobacterales bacterium | reverse complement strand
CATAGACGTGGATGATATTGGCGTGGTGCAGGCTGGCCGCAGTTTCGGCTTCGGCAAAGAAACGCTTCAGTTCGGGCGGACCGTAATAGCCGGTCAGCATTTTGAGGGCGACGATCCGATTCAGTTTTCGCTGCCACGCGCGGTAAACCACCCCCATTCCGCCGCGCCCCAGCTCCCCTTCAATTTCGTAGGCGCCGATGACTCGCACTCCCGCCGCCGAGAGAGGCGCTGTCGGATCGGAAGAGGTGGGATCGGAATTCGGCAAGCGAGCGAAGTTTGCTCGTTTTCGCAGCGTTGCTCAAGCGCTCGTTGGCCGTGAGGAAACGCGGTGAGGGAGGGATTCGAACCCTCGGTACCCTTTTGAGGTACGGCGCTTTAGCAAAGCGCTGCTTTCGACCACTCAGCCACCTCACCAACCGATTGCGAGAATATGAGGTTGAGGGATACTCGTCAACCTGACCGGACCCATGATTACCGAAGAACAGGCGCTGGCGCGCATTTTGGAAAACGTCCGGCCGCTTCCGTCGCGGACTGTTTCCCTGAGCCAGGCGCTGGAACAATTTGCCGCTGCCGATGTTCTGGCGCGCGTGGCCCTGCCGGCCTTCGATAATTCCGCCATGGATGGTTACGCCGTCGTGGCCGGGGATTGTGCCGGCGGAAAGAGCCTCCGTGTCGTCGGTGAACAACCCGCCGGGGTCGATCGGCGGTTGCGCGTCGCGGCGGGGGAGGCGGTCCGAATTTTCACGGGCGCGCCGATTCCGGCTGGGGCGGATGCCGTCGTGATGCAGGAGGACGTCCGATCCGAGGAATCGCAAATTTTCGTGAATACGAAAGTCGAGTCCGGTGAATTTATTCGCCGGCGCGGCTGTGATCTGAGCGAGGGGCAAAAAATCCTCGAGGCTGGCGCGCGCATCCGTCCGCAAACGCTCGCGTTGCTGGCCGCGCAAGGTCTGCCCGAGATTACGGTGGGCGGCGCTGTTCGGGTGGCCATCGTGACGACCGGCGACGAACTTGTGCCGCCCTGCGGCGCGCTTGGCCCGGGACAGATTTTCGATAGCAATTCCATCCTCCTTCGGGCGCTCGCCGAACGATACGGAGCCGCGGTCGCGGATGTTCGGCATTGTCCGGACGACGCGGGCGCCATCGAGAATGCTTTACGAAAAGGATTGGACCACCAGGTTTTGTTGGTTGTCGGCGGCATCTCGGTCGGCGCGCGTGATCTCGTGAAACCCGCCTTGAATGCGATTGGTGCGCGGACCGATTTGTGGCGCGTTCTCGTCAAGCCGGGAAAGCCGTTCCTCTTTGGCCGGGCCGGTCACTGTTCGATCTTCGGTCTGCCGGGTAACCCGGTCTCGGCCTTCGTGACCTTTCTGCTCTTTGTCCGGCCGGCCATTTTGCGCCTGATGGGTGCGCGAGAAGACGAGCTTTCCTTGCCGCAAACCGAAGCAATCCTCGCGGAGGGAGTAAGGAATGAGAGCGATCGCCCGCATTACGTTCGCGGGTCGCTGGCCGCGGGAAAGTTCAGCGTCGTGGGCCGGCAGGAATCGCACGCGCTCTATGGGTTGAGCCGGGCCAACGCGCTGCTTCGGGTTGCGCCGGGCAAGAGTCTTCGGACCGGAGCTGTCGTTTCAGTCATTCCAATTGATTGATCCGATTTCCTGCTCCTGATCATGATCGTGCTCATGATCCCGTGGGGAACGCTGCGTTTGATCAGGATCAGGAGCACGATCACGATCACGATCACGATCACGATCACGAGCACGAGCACGAGCACGAGCACGAGCAAGAGCAAGAGCAAGAGCAAGAGCAAGAGCAAAGAGTGGGAGTGGGAGTGGGAGTGGGAGCAGGATTTACTGCGAGGGCGTTTGACACCCTGCGAGGGCATTTTAGCTTATGCGCGTTGAACTCAGCGCCCAGCCTTAACCTGAATGGGACCGATCAGTTCCGCGCCGACGCGGAGCGGCTCTCTCACATCATCCTCGAGATGCAGCGCTGTTTTGTCCTCCATCTCTGCAAGCAGCTGGCGCCCGGCAATGTTTCGTTCCCGCAGTTCTTCCTTTTGGCGGCTCTGGATCAAAAGGAGATCCTCACCATGTCCGCGATCGCGCAGAAGATGGGACACACCACCGCGGCGGCGAGTGGGCTCGTGGATCGCCTGGAAAACGTCGGTTACGTGGTGCGTTCCAGTGCCCCGGAAGATCGCCGCAAGGTGATGGTTTGTATCACCGCGAAAGGGTCGACCCTGGTGCGGCGGATTCGGGAAGAAATGGTGGGCAACGTCATGAAGGTGATGACCCATCTCACGCCCGGCGAACAAAAGGCGTGGCTCCAGATTTACACCAAGATTTACAATTACTGCCAGTCCAAGGAAGAGCTCCAGCCTCCGCTGCGCAGTAAACCGCGACGAAGTTTGCTGACTTCGCGGCGTTTCGAAAATGGAACGCGTTGATCCCGAACCCGGGAACGATCCGCGGGCCGCACAATCAACCCCAAATATATAAACTGCTATCCGACAGCCGTTTAGGTAATAAATAGAGGATGCGGCACACGGCTTGCATAGCACTCAGCGCTAAAGCTCCCGAGCTCGACGTTCCTTCGCCGATCCGAATCTGTTTACCGACCATTTAGCGCCTCTTTCCATGCGAAAAGTTTTTTCCTCTATCTCGCTCTTTGTTGCGATCCTCACCTTTTTGCCGCCGCCAGCTCTGCTCGTCGCGGGGACGGAGATTGCTGAATGGCGGCGCGCCGCAGTTCCCCGGTTCACTTTGGAACAGGCGGTCCTGACGGCGTTGCAGCGGAACGCCGATATTCAGAAAGCGCGGCAGGAAATCGAGCGGACGAAAGGTCTCTACATCCAGGTGCGGGCGGACATTTTGCCCAAGCTCGAGATTCTCACGAATATTCAGAACACCGATCCCCACCTTGGATCGATTTCATCCGGGGCGGGCGGCGGTCTCTCCGGAGTCCCCACCCAATACAGCGTATCCATCCAGGCCAGCCAGGTCGTCTTCGCCGGTGGGCGCATCATTTCGAACATCCGAGCGGCCGCTTTTACGCGGGACAGCAGTTACTACGCATTCCGGAACGCGATCGATCTGGTGGTCGCCACGGTGAAGCAGCAGTTCTACCAGGTCTTGCTGAATCGCGAGCTGATCAACGTGCAGGAGTCATCGGTTAATCTGCTCAAGAGCCAGTTACAGGATCAGCAGAATCGCTTCGAAGCCGGCACCGTCCCGCGGTTCAACGTTCTTCAGGCCCAGGTCGCCCTTTCGAACCAGTATCCATTGCTCATTGCGGCCCAGAATAACTTCCGCATCTCAGTGCTTCAGTTGGCCAAGACGCTCGGCCTCGATTTTGATCCGCTGCGCGGCACGCAGCCGCCTTTGGAAGCTATCGGCACGCTCCAGTTTCATCCCCGCCACATTCCGCTCCTGACGGCGATCGAGTTAGCCAAGGAACGCCGGCCCTTCCTCAAGCAGCAGAAGGCGCTGGTTTTAAGTAATGCCGCGCAGGTCAACGTAGCGCGCGCGGGATTTTTCCCGCAGTTCAGCGTGACGGCAGGCGAAGACTTCCGGAGCTCGCCGATTAGCGAAAATGTTGAGGCTGTTCGAAGCGGCTATGTTTTTGGCGGCACCGGCAGCTGGGCGATTTGGGATTGGGGCGCAACCTGGGGCGCGGTGAAGC
>JBAPMH010000494.1:0-7045 GCA_049278515.1 Chthoniobacterales bacterium | reverse complement strand
GTTCGGAATAACCGAACCAGGGATAGTCCAAAGCTTAGCAGAAGTGCCACCGCGCAGACGGCTCCCGCTGCAACAAGGAGGAAGATCATATTCGCTCTGACAAACCGATCTATGACGAATGGAGGCGACATGGCGACGCCGCTTATCGTCGCTGCAATCGTGAATGCAATCACACCTGCAAACGTCAGTAGGCGGAACGCAGCCGAGCTTTGGCGGCGTCGGCAGAAACGGTCGAGAAGCCCTGCGCCGACGATTATTAGGGCCGACCAACAAACCCAGATGATCCGCCGAACCCGTTGCTCTTCGGCGACATCGTCCTGAAGTGACCTGAAGCGGGTTGGTATCCATCCCGACGAGAAGATTGGAAGCTGACCAAGAACAGAAAGTAACTTCTGCAGCTGGTCTTCGTTTGGCGCTTCAGCCCAGACGTGGGCCTTCATGTCCAGCACTCCACCCAAAGCGATAATCGCTTCCTGCCGAATTGAACCGTCGGGACCAACGTTGCGGTGCCACTTCGCTCGGAAACGTCCCAGGCGCGATATGATTGTGGAATGCCCGGGTTCCAGGTCCTGGGGCGCGAAGCCAAGGTAAAACCCGGTCGACCCAACTAGCGGCGGATTCGGTTTTCCGTAGTACACGTCGAAATCGATACAATGGAGGACATGCCAGGCGAACTGAGCAGGCTGGACGGAGCCGAGAAACGCCGGCAGTTCTTCTTCCGGGATTGGCTCCCCTTCCTGGCCCCACGCAGTTGGTGTCGGAATTACGAGCGCGAGCGCTGCCAGGAGCAAAAGGGTCCATTTGATCAAACGCACGAACCACAGCTTTGGAAAGGTGGGATTAGGGAACAAGCTTTTTCGCCTCGGCATGGGCCTCCGGCGCGGACCGACTTGTCATCCTGAGCGGAGCGCGGCGGAGTCGAGGACCCCGGTGAGTATCTCGCGGCGGTTTAGCTTCAGTGGTTGGTGCACGTGATTCCACGGGGTCCCTCGACTTCGCTCGGGATGACAGGTCGCTGCCTATCCCGCGAATGCCGCCATGCCTGTGATCTGTTCACCGAGAACGAGCAGGTGGACGTCGTGGGTGCCTTCGTATGTCTTCACGCTTTCGAGATTGCACATGTGTCGAAAGCACTGGTGCTCATCGAGGATCCCGACCCCGCCCAGGATGTCGCGGGCGTTCCGGGCCGCGTCGAGCGCGATCTCGACATTGTTCATCTTGGCCATGGAAATGTGATAGTGCTTCGCCGTACCCGCGTCTTTTAGTTGGGCGAGGCGAAAGGCCAGGAGCTGGGCCTTGGTAATCTCCGTGAGCATGCGCGCAAGCTTCGCCTGCACCAGTTGGAAGCCGCCGATGGGCCGGTCGAATTGCACCCGGCTCATCGCATATTGCCGCGCTTCGTCGTAACACGCCTGGGCTGCGCCAATCGCGCCCCAGGCGATCCCGTAGCGGGCCTGGTTCAGGCACAGGAGCGGCGATTTTAGCCCGGTGCTTTCGGGCAACAACGCGCTCGCCGGGATTACGCAATCCTTGAATTCAAGCTCTGCCGTCAACGCCGCCCGAAGAGAGAGTTTGCCTTCGATCAATCGCGCCGTGAACCCGGGCGTTCCTTTTTCAACCAGGAATCCACGGATCGCGCCGGCATTTTTGGAATCGCCGCTGGCTACGTCATCAATCTTGGCCCACACCACCGCGACGTCGCAGATCGTCCCATTGCCAATCCACTTTTTCGTTCCGTTCACACGGTAACCATCAGAAATTTTTTCCGCGCGACAATGCAGGCCGCCAGGGTTCGAACCGAAGTCGGGCTCGGTCAGCGCAAAACAACCAAGCTTCTTGCCCTGCGCCATGGCCGGCAGCCATCGCGTCTTTTGATCCTCGGAGCCAAACAAACTGATCGCCATCATGCCCAGTGAACCCTGCACCGAGGCGAACGTCCGCAGCCCGCTGTCGCCCCGTTCGAGCTCCTGCATCATCAAACCGGCGGCAACGCTCCCGAGTCCGCCGCAGCCATAACCTTTGATGCTCGGCCCGAAAACACCGAGCTGCGCCAGCTCCGGCACGAGCTCCATGGGAAAAGTTCCGTCGCGGTAATGTTGAGCGACGACCGGCAGAAAGCGCTCCGTCACCCATTGGCGCACGGCGTCGCGGATACGACGCTCCTCCGCGGTCAGCAATTCCTCGAGTTCGTAGAAATCAGCGGCTTCGAAAGTGGGCATGGTAGTGCTGACTCAATCGTCAAACCGAAAGTAGCCCAGCGTTTTAACGCTGGGTAAAGAGAAAAATGTCTCTCCAGTCCCGAGAGGGACGGCAGAAATCGGCTTATCCCCTCATCGGGTCTTCCGTCCCTGACGGGACTCGCTCCGTCATCTCATCAAACCCAGCGTTAAAACGCTGGGCTATTTTCGGACTTTGTCGTAGCGGATTCGAAGCTTACCGGGCGGTCGTCAGCTCGAAGAGCCCGCCAAGATCCCGGGCGTTTTCCATATTCATGATAAAGCTCTGCAATTTCTTGCATTGCTCCTGGCCGATGATGTCGCCGCCGACGCAATCATCCCGTTGGGCTCTGAAGCCATGCCGATGAGATATGACTCGTGGCCCTGAAGGGAAAAACCGCGGCAGATATTCACGGCGGCCGAATGTGCGCTAAGGTGCGGACATGACCGCAACCGCTGACGCACCCGCCCTCCATCGACGCATCCGCCTCGCGCTCATCGTCATCGCCGCGATCGAGTCGATCGGGGCGCTGCGTGACATTCCTGCGATCTTCTACGATTTCAACCCCGCCACGCCGCTCGAGAAATTCGCCCAGGCGCTGGGCAGCGTAGACCACGTGCTCGCGTTGCCTCTCGCCCTCGCCGCGCTTTATTTCGCGTTTGCATGGCGGCTCCGACTGGCGATTGCGGCGATCGCGCTCCGGGTGCTGGTGACGTGGCTATGCGACCTGCCCTCGATCGCAATCCATGGGATCGAATGGTCGCTCACCTTTGGCGGAATCCAGGTCGCCGCCTACCAGATCGGCGCGCCGCTGATCGCGCTCGCGGCGCTCTATCTCGCCCGGCGCAACGAACGCCTTGGTCTTGCGACGCTTCTGGTCGCGCTTCCCACGATTTTCTTTTGGCTTGGGGTGCTCGCCTTCGCTATCTCCGTGATGATCCACGGATTCTAATGCGGGCTAAAGCGGGCCCTTCCAACCAAAGAAAACAAATTGAAAAGACACCAACTCATTCACACCGGTCTCGCTATTATCCTCGCGCCGATCGGCCTGGCCCCAGCGTTAGCGGCCGAGCGCACCGATAAGATTTTCATTCAGGGCAACCCCGCCGGGACGCAGACCGTCAAAGAGGGGGCAGGAGGCGCGGTCCGCGTCGAGTATTCCTACAATGATCGCGCGCGCGGCGATCATATCATTGCCACCTGGAAACTCGACGCCGCCGGTGTGCCAACGGAGTACGAGGGTAAAGGCAACGATTACATGAAAGCGCCGGTCGAAGAGCGCTTCGAGATCAAGAACGGCAAAGCGAGCTGGAAGAATCGGAGTGAAGACGGGAGCGCGCCAGTGAATGGCGAGGCGTTTTACCTGCCGATGAGCGCGCCTCCGGAATTTTTCGGCGTCCTCGCGCGGGCGTTGCTGAAGGCTCCCAACCATAAGTTGGCGCTTCTCCCCGCGGGCGAAGCGAACATCGAAGCAGCAGGGAAATGGAAGGCCGCCAAAGGGGAGCTGACCGAATATCGGATTACCGGCCTTGGTTTCTCCCCGCAATCGCTCTGGCTCGATAACAACGGCGTCGCGTCGACGATCTCCGGTTGGTTCTCGGTCGTGCCGGACGGAGCCGAGGGCGCGATCAAGGAATTGCAGGCGGCCCAGGAAAAAACGGACGCCGCCTGGTCTGAGCGAATGGCGCGGAGTCTTGCGCGCAAACCGGCGGGCGATCTGGTCATTCGCAATGCGCGCCTCTTCGATCCGCGCGACCTGAGCGTCACCCCGGGAACAAGCGTCGTTATTAGCGGCGACCGCATTGTTCGCGTCGGGCCGGACGCGGACGTGAAAGCGCCTGCCAAGGCCGAGGTCATCGACGCGCAGGGCAAGTTCCTCATGCCGGGGCTTTGGGACAATCATCAGCATTTCGGCGACGTCGATGGCGCTCTTGATCTGGCCAACGGCGTCACCAGCGCCCGCGACATGGCGAACGATCTCGACAGTTTCCTCAAGCGTCTCGCCCGGTTTGATGAAGGCACCGAATTAGGACCGCGCGTGCTCAAGGCCGGGATCATCGACGGCACGGGCGAGTTGGCCGGCCCCACCACAATGCGCGTCGATACGCCCGAACAAGCGATCAAGGACATCGATTGGTACGCGGACCACGGCTACGCCCAGATCAAAATCTATTCCTCAATCAAGCCGGAGCTGGTCCCGGTCATGGCCGACCACGCGCACGCCCGCGGAATGCGCGTGAGCGGCCACGTGCCGGCCTTCATGTCCGCGAAACAATTCGTCGAGAACGGCGCCGATGAAATTCAGCACATCAATTTCATCGAGCTGAATTTTCTCTTTCCCGAAGTGAAGGAGACCCGCAATCGCGACCGCTTCATCAAAGTCGCCGAGCGCGCCCGAGAGTTTACGCCCGAGAAACCGGAGGTGCGCGATTTCATCAACTTCCTCAAGCAACATCATACCGTGCTCGATCCGACCATGGTCGCGTTCGAAGGACTTTTTTGTGGCGACCCGACCGCGATCACGCCGGGATTGGAAGAAATTATTCCGCGTTTCCCGCCCCAGGTCCGCCGCAACATGAGGAGCGGCGCGCTCGAAGTCCCACCGGAAAAGAAAGACGCCTACCGCGAATCATTCCCCGCCATGCTCCGCCTTCTAAAAGCGCTGCATGATGCCGGCGTCACCATCATTCCCGGCACCGATGCCCTCGCCGGTTACATGCTCCATCACGAGCTGGAACTTTACGTTCGCGCCGGTATTCCCGCTCCCCAAGTTCTGCGCATGGCCACGCTGACCTCCGCTGAAGTCATGGGCGCAAACAAAGACGGCGGCGTCATCGCGCCTGGCAAATTGGCCGACATGATCCTGATCGACGGCGACCCGACGAAAAACGTCCGGGATCTCGACAAGCTCACGACCGTGATCAAGAACGGAAGCGTCTACGACCCGGCTGCCATCGAAAAAGCGCTCGGCATTACACCACGCCGGTAGCCATCGCCCCGCCGAAGCGGCTTCAATGCTTTATTGGCTGGCGTAATCTCTCGGATTTAGTCAGGTCGAAAATAGCCCAGCGTTTCAACGCTGGGTAAAGAGAAAAATATTAGGCCAAGTCCCAACAGGGACGGCAGAAACGTGTGATCAATCTCGAGGCCCTCCCGCCGTGCAAGGCATCTGTCGTCCCAAACGGGACTCGGTCTTCTTATTTCGCATCACACCCAGCGTTAAAACGCTGGGCTATTGGCTTTCGATCCGCGAAGCAGCAGGGGAAATAAAAGCATTAAGTCCGCATTTTCAGACGGTCATCGCGATGGGCTCGAAATAGGAGCGGGTACTTCAGCCTTGAGTTTCGCCCCTAGACTTGGGCAGATAGTTCCCTTAGTACATTGCTCGTGCAGCGACGCGATCAAATCTAAATGCAAAGGCGAGCGGCGATCATCACGGCTCTCCGAACACCGGTCGGTCGGCACGGGGGCGCATTGGCGTCGGTTCGCCCCGACGATCTTGCCGCCCACATCATCAAGGCCGTCGTGGAGCGATCCGGCATCGACCCCGCATTGATCGAGGATGTCTACTTCGGCGCTACCAACCAGGCCGGCGAGGACAACCGCAACGTCGCGCGCATGGCCGCGCTGCTGGCGGGCCTCCCCGCGTCCGTGCCGGGTTCGACGGTGAATCGCCTCTGTGCGTCGGGGCTGGAAGCCGTCAACATCGCGGCGCGCATGATCGAGGCGAGTCACGGCGATGTGTTCATCGCGGGCGGCGTCGAGTCGATGAGCCGTGCACCTTATGTGCTCAGCAAGGCGGAATCCGCGTTCGACCGGTCGCAGCAGATCTTCGACACTTCGATCGGCTGGCGCCTGGTCAATCCTCGCCTGGCGGCGCTGCATCACCCCTTCTCCATGGGCGAGACTGCCGAGAATGTCGCCCGCGAGCACAAGATCAGCCGGGCGGATCAGGATCAGTTCGCACTGCAGAGCCAGCAACGGTGGTCGGCGGCGCACCAACGCGGGCTGTTCGCCCAGGAGATCGTGCCCGTCGAGATTCCGCAGCGCAAGGGCGCTCCGACCCTCGTCAGCGTGGACGAGCACCCGAGGCCGGACACGACGCTGGAGAATCTCGCCAAGCTGAAACCCGCATTCTCCAAAGACGACCAAGGCACGGTGACCGCGGGCAATTCGTCGGGCATCAACGACGGCGCGGCGGCATTGCTGATCGTTGAAGCCGGGCTAGCCAAATCGCTGGGTCTTCAGCCGATCGCCTTCATCGGTCCGAGCGCCGCGGCCGGCGTCGATCCCGCGTTCATGGGGCTCGGACCCGTGCCCGCGATGCGCAAGGCGCTTCTGCGCGCGGACCTGACGCTCGACCGCATCGACCTGTTCGAGTTGAACGAGGCGTTCGCCGCGCAGGCCCTCGCCTGCCAGCGCGAGCTGGGCATCGACAACGCTAAATTGAACGTCAACGGCGGCGCGATTGCGATCGGTCACCCGCTTGGTTGCAGCGGCGCCCGCCTGGCCACGACGCTGATCCACCAGATGGCTCGCACCGGCGCCTCGCGCGGCATCGCGTCGCTCTGCGTCGGGGTAGGACAAGGCTTGGCGACGGTCTTCGAACGGGAGTGAGTTTGGAAGTGGGCCTGACTGTCAGATCGTTCGAGCGCCCGGCGTTTCTGCAACGCATCCATGGTATGCGCTCGATTGCCGCGTCTGTCGCTCAGCCGCGCTCGGGACGGTCGAGGCACGAACCGAGGCCGTAATTCGATGGCCGTTTCCTATGATCAATGACGCCATGACGAGCAGCGCGGCTCCGCCGATCAACGTGGCTGCAATGGAG
>JBAPMH010000493.1:0-7720 GCA_049278515.1 Chthoniobacterales bacterium | reverse complement strand
CGCGGGATCCCTCGACTGCGCTCGGGATGACAGTCAGGCCGCGGGCAACGTCACCGTGAACGAACTGCCGCGACCCAGCTCGCTTTCGACCGAAATCCGGCCGCTATTCGCGGTCGCGATTGATTTCGCGATCGCCAGCCCGAGCCCGGTGCCACGATTGCCGGTTCGGGGGTTCGGGGTGGTGAAGAAACGGTCGAAGATTTTGGGAAGCAAGTCCGGCTCGATCCCCGATCCTTCGTCGCTGATCTCAAACTCTACGACGCTCTCCTTCCGTTCGACCCGGAACCGCACCGCGCGACCGGCCCCGGTGAACTGCAAAGCGTTATCGAGCAAATTGGTGAGGAGCTGTTTCAGTTGCATCTCCGCAATCCGGACTGGCAGCACGTTCTCCGCGATCCCGGCTTGAAACTCGAGTCCGAGATCCGCGGCGCGGCGTCTGTATATCTCCGCGATTTCTTCCGCGACCGAACGGGCGTCAATCGGGACAACTTCCGTCCCCGCCGGCTGCGCCTCGATCCGCGACAATTTTAGCAATTCGGTTACGACTCGATCAAGGCGCGCCACTTCGCTTTGAATGTTTGCGAGAAACTTGGCCCTCGCTGCCGGATCGTTGCTCGCCGGTCCTTCGAGCAATTCCGCGGACCCGCGGATCGCCGCCAGCGGCGTCTTCAATTCATGCGAGAGGTTCGTCGCCATCTCTTCGACGTACGCCTTGCCTTCCAATTTCTCGCGCATCCGGCCTACGGCCCGGGCGAGAGTGCCCAGCTCGCTCCGCGTCCAGGTCTCCAGGCGCACGTTGCTCTCCCCCGCCGCGATCCGTTCAGCCTGAGAGGCGAGCGCCCAGATGATGCGCGTGATGTAGGCCGAGAGCGCGTAAGCCATGACCGTCGCCAGGATCAGGGCGATCAAACCCGGCAGGAGGAGGTTTTCCAGCGAGCGCGAAATAAAATTACGGATCCGGTTGGTCGATTTGGAGACACTGACGGCTCCGACAATCTTCCCATCCACGAAGACCGGCAGCGTGCTGTAGATGTTTACTCGCTGATGCAACTTATCGAGTTCCCAGCGCGAACCGTATTCCCCCTTCAGAGCATGACCGACATCCGCCCACTTTGAGAAATCCTCATTTGCCGCCGAGCCCCTGGTGTCGAAGATGACGCGGCCGCCGGGATCGTAAACGAGCAGCCGCGTGTCTACTTCCGCTTTGGTGAAACCAAACAGGCGCGCTTTTATTTCATAGGTTTCGTTCAGGTTCGAATAAACCCGCGAGAGCTCCTCACCAACCTTCTGCGAGTCCGCCCCAAATTGCCGGTAAAGGCGGGCATAGAGCTCGCTCACCACCGCCGCGGTATCGATCATTCCCTCCTCGGTCGAATGAAGGTAGCTCGTCTCGATGCTGGTCCGGACCTTCCACGAAATGTAGCCGAGCGGAAGGATCAGCACCGCCAGATGAAAGACGAACACTTTCCAGTGGATGCTGTGCAGACCGGGCAAGCGCATTTATAACTCGCGCGCTCGATAGCCGATCCCGCGGACGGTCTCGATGAATTCAAATTTGCCGAATTTCCTTCGCAGGCTTTTCACATGGACATCGATGGTGCGATCCGCGACCAGGCCTCCGTCGCCCCAGGCGCGATTCAACACTTGTTCGCGGGTGAAAACCCGGCCGGGATGCTTCACGAGCAGCTCCAGGAGTTTGAACTCCTGCGCGGTCAGAACGATTTCGCGGCCATCGCAGTCAACCCGAAATTTTTCGGGATTGATTGTGATCGGCCCATAACGCAGCCGGTTCTCCGACGCTTCCTTCGACCGGCTCAGCTCGGGCCGATCGTTCCGCCGGCGGATCGCCTTGATCCGGGCCAGTAATTCGCGCGGACTGAAGGGCTTTACCACATAATCATCTCCGCCGATCTCGAGACCAACGACACGGTCGATTTCATCGGTGCGGGACGTGAGAAAAATCACCGGCACCTCGGAGAAGGTGCGAATCATCCGGCAGACTTCGAACCCATCGATATCGGGCAGGCCCACATCGAGAACAATGAGCCCGGGAGAGGAACGCCGCGCGATCTCCGCGGCTTCGCGGCCGCGTTGCGCCGTCTGGACTTCGTAGCCATCCGCCTTGAGCGCGTATTCCAGCACATCCGAAATGCGCGGGTCATCTTCCACGACCAGGACGTTCATGTCGTTGGTGATGGTAAGTGACTTTCCAGAAGCACGCCACCGGGAGAGTGATCCCGCACCCACACGGGACGGCCTCGGCAGGGACGCAGGACGACGGGCCAGGGCGAGTTACCGCGGCGCGCCCGTTTTCCTTCGCGCACCGAACAAAACACCGGCGGCGGTCAAAACCGGATTAACGAAATGGAGCCAGAGCGGGGACACCGCGTGACTCATCGCATCGAACATCCCGATTTCGCCCGCGCGAACGTTCGGCGCATCGGGATTGCGCCTTAGCGCCGACAGACACTGAATAGCCGCCAGCACAAACACGATGAGCGCGAAAATCTGGCAGGTCCGCCAGCTCTTGCTTATCGCCGCGCAAAGCCAGCCGGAAAACATGGCCACCAGAAACGCGACCACGAGGGTGAGAACAATCCAGAGCATCGAGACCTCGTAACTGTCCGGCTGGAAAACGCGCTCGACGCCCAGGGCAAAATAAAGGCAGGAAAATATCGCCAGGAACACAACGAACATGACGACATAACTGACAATGATCGCGAGAATGGATTTTAGCATGGGCTTGAGCGGGTTAGGAAAAGCGAGAATAGCGACCCGGCAAGCCGAGAAGCCACTCAAATCTTAATCCACGGCAGCGCATCGAGATCGACGTTGCCGCCGGACAGAATCAGGCCCGCGCGTTTGCCGGAAACATTCAGCTTTCCTTCAAGGATGGCCGCATAGGGGACAGCCGCTGACGGTTCGACAACAATTTTCATCGTCTCCCAGATCGTGCGCATCGCCGCGACGATGCCCTCCTCGCTTACGACCACGACGTCATCCACGTAATGCTGGATCAACTCAAAGTTGATCGCGCCCAGATTCGTGCGCAATCCGTCAGCAATCGTTTCCTTATTCTCCTGGTAAATCAGCCTCCCCTGATGAAATGACTCCGCGGCATCGGCGGCTCCGGCCGGTTCGGCTGCGATTACTTTAAGATCGGGGCGCAAGGTTTTGGCGGCCACAGCGGTGCCGCCAAGCAGGCCGCCGCCGCCTACCGGACAAAGAACAAAATCGAGATCGGGAACATCTTCCATCAGTTCGAGGACCACGGTTCCCTGCCCGGCCATGACCTGCTCGTTTTCGAAGGGATGGATCAAAGTAGCTCCCGTCTCCGCCACGACCTGGGCGCAAGCTGCTTCGCGGGCCTCCTGGGTTGGCTCGCAAAACACAATCCGGGCGCCGTAGCCTTCGACCGCGCGCACCTTCACCTTCAGGGTATTCGACGGCATCACGATATGAGCGGGGATTCCGCGCAGCTTGGCGGCCCGAGCGAGCGCGGCGGCGTGATTCCCGGACGAGTGCGTAGCTACGCCTTTCCGCGCCGTTTCATCATCGAGCGAGAAGACCGCGTTCGTTGCTCCGCGCGCCTTGAAGGCGCCCACCTTTTGGAAGTTTTCGCACTTGAAGAAGAGCGAGCCGCCGCTGGCCTCATTGAGGCGGGCACTGGCCAGAACGGGCGTGCGATGGATGTGCGGACGAATTCGATCGTGCGCCCGGCGGATGGTATCGAGATCGAGCATTGTCAGGAAGCTGGGGTACTTTCTTTGCCCAGGAGATTTCCCACCGTCATCCGTTGCGCCACCGGTTCCAGCTCGGAGATAAACGTGCGAAAACGCTCGGAGAAAACATCGCCGCGCCGCGTCAGGTAAAACCGAATGCCGGGGGTGCAAACGTAATGGTGCAAAAGCTCGCGCCAACCCGCCCAAAGCTGCGGGTCGAGCAGACCGTAAACGTAATGGTAATGAATCGTTTCGAGCGCTTTCAAAAATTGATGGGCCGCGTGAAAGAAGCGCGCCTGATCTTCGGCCGAGAGCGCGTCGAGGTTTTCCAGTCCGGTCCGCCAGAGACGGGCCAGCTCGGCATTTTCCATGAACGGCTTGGTCACGTCGCGCAACGCCGCTGCCGCCGCGTCCATGGCGGCGACGCGCGCGACCCGGGTGCTGCTGCGCAGTTGGACCGCGAGATAAAGCACGGAGACGACGACCGCGATCGAGCTGATCAATTGTGAAATCGCGTTGATGGCGTCCCAATTCATCGTCGCCGAGCCTAAAGGAGTGACTGCCGATTTTCACTCGCTAAATTAGGGACAACGATGGAACCCTACGCGAAGCCCAGCGAGAAAAAGGTGGGAGAAAACCGCCCGAAAATCTCCTATTTGCCGAGCGAGCTCGAGACCCGCACCCGTCAGCAACGTCAGGCCGAGAAGCAAGCGGTGATTTCAGAACGACGAGCGATAAAGAAGGCTGCTCGCCGCATTCTGAAGAAAGAGCTGGATGACGAAATTTCGAATATCGAAATCCGAAATCCGAAACAATAACCCAATGTCAAATCGAGAAATTTATCGGAAACGGACGCAGCTACTCGCTCTTTCGGAGGATAGCGCCGAAGATGTTCATGAGTTCCTGAGCTTCTTGCACGAGGTGGTCACGCTCGGCACCGAGTTTGTCCACCGCTTCCAATAAACGGAGCCAATACCGGCTCTCCTTCGCTTCTTTCCGGCAAATCTTGATTCGAAGAACGAAGTCTTTTTGCTCAATGCTTCGTTCGCTTCAATGTAATTGGCTCCCACCGAGCCTGAGGCACGAATACCGCACCTTTGACTTCGCTAAGGCGTGTCGCGCCTTCATTAGGGCGCTTTCAAGGACGCTTGCAAACCTTGAAGACGCGCGACAAGCGAATGCGGGCAAACGATTCCATCCGGCCAACGGATTTCCTCAAGATATTAGCGCGCTGCTTCGTCTGTTCCGAAGCGTTGCTGAATTCCGTCCAACGTCAGATTCTCTAGCGTTGGCAACATGGATCTCGCGTCCGCAATGCCCCTCTACAAAAAAAGCAAAGCGTTAGGCGGTTCGGAAGAATTTTGTCACGATTGTGACCGGTCGGGCAATTACGAGTGCTTCACCCTCCACGTCGCAATCCTTGAGCGTCTGGCGGAAATCCGGCTTTTCCTGAGCGTCGAGCAAATGAGAATCGGCCGTTAGCAGGATCCCGCATCCTATGAGCGCGGCTTCAGCAATGATCGAGGCGTCGTTTTCTTCTTCGTCGGGAAGTATGCCCACCATTCGGATTTTGAGACTGATTTGCTCGACAATGCCGTGCCCTACGGGAATCACATTTAGCGGCTGATATCCCCACTCCTGGAGATGCTCTAATGCACGCAATGCGGCGTTACGGACTTCCGGTTCGTCGCTGTGATCGACCGCCCAAGCCAATTCGTGCAAGACAGTCGGGGTAACGATCAGTTTGACGTTCTCCAACCTCTTCTGAATGGTCGCAAGCGCGCCAATTACGTTGGCATCGTCAAGCGCCTGATCGATTAAAACGTTCGTATCAACGGCTACGAGCACAGACCTTGCCTTGACCGCCTTTGTAAATTAGCTCCAAGGCTCGCCCCATCAGCTGCTCGCGCTGAGTATCGCCAAGGTGGTTTGTCTTGGCACGGATTTTGGCCGCCATCGCAGTTCCCTTGCTTTTTGCTGGTTTTTTGAGCGCCATATCCTCAGTTTTTTAAGCAGTTATCGCACCGTTGCTCCGATACTACCGGGTCATACTTTATCACACTTTTTATGACGTATAGCCCCGTTGTGCCACATTGTGGCCGCATGTGTCCACACGTTTTATACATTGTATAAGACGCCTCAGACCGCCTTTTGATCAAAAAAACCTCGATAATTGGATTTTGAGGCTGCGTCGTATATGAATCCCCGCTCTCTCGTATTGTTCAGCGGTACAAACAAGACTAGGGGATTCGGAATCTGTGTGAATTGATTGCTCGGCGTACGTACAGAATCCGGAACTGTCCAAGTTCATTCTGAATCCGTACGGCAAAGGGGGCTGTAGTGTGAACACTACAAATCGGGCCGCTCGCACTTTTTCTTCACGTCGAGAAACCGCAGACTTGTGGCGTTAAACCACAAGACTTTTGCAACATGTTGCATCGGAGGGCCGATTGCACCCAGGTGCAAAAATTGGATTCGTAAGCGGCGTGGGTTCAAGCTCTTTCGCGCTGTTTGGCGCTAATTCGGGCTAATTCAACGTTTGTGAAGTGCATAGTCCCGATTTGGAGCTTAAAAAGCTCCCCCCGGCTTATATCTTGCTTTTCTAAGCCGGCTATGAAGAGCTCATCTCAACCTCACCTTCTCGCCGACAATTTCATCGATAGCCGCCGGTTTATTCTTGGCCTAAGACACGCGCTCGATGTCAGTTACGAACGCGTCCTCGACGCCGCGAGAGCGCAATGGGAACAGCATTTAGAAGGAAATGACCCGAGCGACGCCTGCGTAAGCGTGCGAATCACTTCTGGTAAACCCACGGCAGGGGTGATCCGAAAGCCGGCCACGTCGCTCCTCTACGGGGCCCACCGGTTGACCGCCTGAGTTCAGTTCGCGCGGTTGTATTTCTTCAAGAGCTCGCGCACCCGGTCGTGGGAGAGGGCTTCGACGCGGTGATCGTCCCGGCCGGTCATGCTTTGGTTGTCGATTAACGCATTGACGACCGCTTCCTCGGTCGCCTGAACCGTCGCGTCAAAAATTGGATCGAGCCGGTCGTTCGGAATCGTCTCGACCGACCGGGTAAGCTTGTCGGGATTAGACGCTTCCGGGTTGGCCGTCGAGAAGGCGAGGAAAAGGTCGCCGGAACCGTTGCCGGAAACAGTCCCGGTGCGCGCGAGGCCGAGCGAAACTCGCCGGGCGAGGCGTTTCAATTGGTGGGGCAAGAGCGGCGCGTCCGTCGCTACGACGGCAATGCAGGACCCTGCCTCGCGTTTGTAAACCTGACCCGGGATTTCCTTGCCGACTGGCATCCCCGCGATCGTGAGTTGGGCGCGCCGGCCGAAATTGGCTTGAACCAAAACGCCGACGGTAAACGGACGCGAGGGAGCGTCTTTGTTTTCCTTCATCTCGATCCGCCGGGAAGCAGTCCCCGTCCCGCCCTTGAATTCATAACAGACCATCCCGGTGCCGCCGCCGACGCTCCCTTCCTCAATGGCGCCGCCGTGAGCGGAGTTGAGGGCAGCGAAGACGTGCTCGGGCTTGACGTGGAATCCGTTCACGTCATTCAGCCAGCCATCCCATGTTTCCGCGACGACCGGCAGGCTCCAGTAAAAGCCGCCCGGATCGGCGCCGCCATATTTTACGCGCCATTCGATGATCGCGTCACGGACGACGCCAACGCTGTGGGTATTGGTAATGGCGATCGACCCTTCCAGGAACCCGCCTTCCTCAAGCCAGGCCGTGCCGGTCATCTCGCCGTTGCCGTTCAGGCTAAAAACGCCCGCGTACACCGGGTCGTCGGTTTTCCCGCGCGGCAGGATGGCGGTGACACCGGTGCGGATGGGACCGTGGCCCACGTTGAGCTTGCCCTCGCCGCTGATCAAGGTGCTGTAACCGACTTCGACGCCGGCGACGTCGGTAATCGCGTTAAGAGTCCCCGGCGTTCCGTCGAAAGGAATGCCGAGAGCGCGGGCGCGAATGACGGTCTTGGTGGGAGGCGGGGAGGA
>JBAPMH010000492.1:0-5107 GCA_049278515.1 Chthoniobacterales bacterium | reverse complement strand
GGCGCCAAAGGAACCAAGCCATGGTTGATCGGTGTTCCGACGCACGTCTAGCGCACCGAGCGCCGAATCGTGCTTAAGTCGATTTTGGTCCAGTACGGGCTGTTTTGTCGTGTCAATGTGTCCTTGCCTGCATTGCCGCGGACACCTCGAATATTGAACGGGAAACTACGGAGAGTATTTCCGTATTGCACGCGAACCTCCCCTGCAAAACCATTTTTTGATTCCCCTTCGAATACGTTAATCCACAACTCGATTTCCTCTGGATGCACATCTTTAAAGAACTCGACGAGCTCGAAGCCGCGTAACGGCAAGGCGCTCGTAAAATCTTTGTAGTGCCTTCCTTCTCCGGAGCTTGGGTGTCCAAAAAAAAGCTCTTCCGCCCCAGGCTTGGGCGTGACGTGCATGTCAAGGTCAGCATGTTCACCGTGCCAGGTTAGTGCGATCTTCATTGGACCGGCCGTCGGCAGCAAAGAGGGATTTTGCGCCGAGCCCTTAGGAGTCTCCGCCTGCGTGATCCATTGATTTTCGGGCGCAGCAAGGTCGATAACCCTTATATCCGGTTTGCGCACGCGGTGGAATACCATTTCAGTTTCTCGCGGATCGGGTTTGTAGTCCCCCACTGCTTGTTCCGTATTCGAGACGAGCATTTGGAACGCGACACCCAGACTCGGTTGAAGTGATATCAGCTTTCCGCCGCAGCCCTGGATGTAGAGAGACCAGAACCGTTGGGTCATCTCGCGATGCGCCGCCTTATTTTCCGCATTCCATAAATCATCTGTGAGAGTGCAATAGTTCACTTTTGCTCCCCGAAGCGCCGCTTCTTTGCCGATGATAGAGAACTGCGAAACGGAGGCGGGCTGAGTCAGATACCCGTCGCCTAACCAACCCTGCATCATATCGTAACCCTGTATGAAATCTCTATTAGCGGACGCTTCGCGATAAAGCGGCGATCCGATTACCAAAAGATGTGCTCCGGAGGCATTTACCATCTGTGAAAACACAGCTGTAAATTGCGGAAAGTGGATGCTGCGATCTTCGCCCGAGGATGCATTAAGAAAATCTCGCACGCGCTGGAACATATCAACTGCCTTCGCCATCCGACTTTTGGGCTTTTCGGCACCGTTAGGAACCTTAAATTCGGCGATAGGCTGGAGAGAAATACCGTCAAAAAATATGATCCGATCACCAACCCCGATCTGATTGATGAGGAAATCCTGAAAGTGACTGAACGCTTGATCGCGTTCAGGTTCTGGCAGAGCTGGCGAACACAAGATGGCAAATGTTCGCTCGGTCGCCAAAGCCGGTTGCGACTGGAGCACCAATGACAACGCGAACACTGAAAACCAAGCTTTGGCCAAGCAACGCGCAGAACTGACGCGATTGGGGATCGTGCTTTGGGGTTGGGGCAGGAACATTTTTGTGGCACGCGATGGAATCAGGTGCTCCGATATCTTGCAAGCGAATTAACGGGGTTCCACACGACCCCGGATGCTCCGGTGCGTCAACTACAACCCTGACTTGTCCCGCATTCCGTGCAGACGCCGCAGGCGCCGGCACGGACCACCTTGTTGCTGCCGCAATGGGAGCAGGTGATGTCCATAAACATGTTGCCAAGCGCTTCGGCGACGCGATCGGCATGAGTGTGACCGGTGGTCGTGACGTGAGGACTGCCCTCGTTCTGAACGTGGCCAGCCACGACGTCGATCAGGTCTTTGTCGGCAGTCCGGGGAAGATCGGCGACGGGGCGGTTCACCGCCTTTTTTTCCATGTCGCTGATCTCTTTCATCGGCAATTCCGCCTGGCTGCGGGACGGCGAGGTCGCTTCCTTGTAGCCCTTGATGAATTGGCAACCGAGCCAGCGGAAAACGTAATCGGTGATGCTGGTCGCGTTCCGGATATCCGGATTCTTCGTGAACCCGCTCGGCTCAAATCGCTGGTAAGCGAATTTCTTTACGAGACTTTCGAGCGGCACGCAGTATTGGAGCGCGATCGAAGTCAGCGTTCCGACGGTATCCATCAATCCACCGATGGTGCTTCCCTCTTTCGCCATCGTGATAAAGAGCTCGCCCGGCTGGCCGTCTTCGTAGAGGCCGACCGTGATGTAGCCCTCGTGGCCCGCGATCTCGAACCGGTGGGTCAACGACATCCGGGTGTCCTGCATCCGATGCCGCACCGGCTGATTCATCCGGCTGCGCAGCATCACGATCTCGCCTTCCAGTTCGAGGATCCGTTTCTGCAATTCTTCCGGCTCCACCATTACATCGAGCCCGACCTCTTCCGCCGCGCCGCCCATATCTTTAGTCTTGCGCGTGTTCAACGGGGCGGACCGCTTCGAGCCGTCGCGATAAATCGCGATCGCCTTCAGGCCAAGCCGCCATCCCTCGATGTAGGTGTTCATGATTTCCTCGACCGTCGCCGTCGCCGGCATGTTGACCGTCTTGGAAATCGCGCCGCTCAGGAAGGGCTGGGCTGCCGCCATCATCCGCAGGTGCGCCATGTACCCGAGACTGCGCTCGCCCTTGTGCGCTTTGAATGCGCAATCGAAAATCGCGAGATGCTCCGGCTTTAATCCGGATGTAATGGCCGAGCCGTCGGAATCGGTCACGTCTTCGATCGTGTCGAACGCGTCGATGTGCGCGATGATCCGCTCAATCTCTTCGGAATTGTAACCGAGCTTCTCCAGAGCCGGCGTGACGGTTTGGTTGACGATTTTCAACATCCCGCCCCCGGCCAGTAATTTGTATTTCACCAGGGCGATGTCGGGTTCGATTCCCGTCGTGTCGCAATCCATCAGGAAACTGATCGTGCCGGTCGGCGCGAGCACCGTCACTTGCGCGTTGCGGTACCCATATTTTTTTCCAAGCTCAGCGGCGCTGTCCCAGACCTTGGCCGCTTCTTCTTTCAAATAGGCGAATTCCTCGTTCGCCGCGATCTCGCCCACGGCGGAGCGATGGAGCTCAATCACTTCCTGCATGGGCGCGACGTTGTTCTTGGCTACCGGCTTGGCGACCCCGCTGCAGCGCGCATCGCGATAGCCGGGGAACGGTCCCATGGCCCGCGCGATCCTGGCGCTCTGCTCGTAGGCTTCGCCCGTCATGATCGAGGTGATCGCTCCGCAGATGGCGCGGCCCTCCACGCTGTCGTAGCCGTAACCGTAACTCATGATCAGCGAGCCGAGGTTCGCGTAGCCGAGCCCGAGGGTGCGGAAAATGTGCGAGTTTTCCGCGATTTCCTTGATGGGATAGCTCGCGTTATCGACCAGGATTTCCTGCGCCGTGATGTAGACACGGCAGGCGGCCTTGAAGCGCTCGACATCGAACACGCCGTCTTCGCCCTTGAACTTCATCAGGTTTAACGACGCCAGATTGCATGCCGTATTATCGAGGAAGAGATATTCCGAGCAGGGATTGGTGGAATGCTGGCGGTCGGTTCCCTTGCACGTATGCCATTTGTGAATGGTCGAATCGAACTGCATCCCGGGATCGCCGCAGATGTAGGTCCCTTCCGCGATTTTCCGCAGAAGCGTGCGCGCTTCCTTTTTCTCGCACGGTTTCCCGTCACGGACCCGCTTCGTCCACCATTCCCGGCCTTCCACTGCCGCGTCCATGAATTCGTCGCTGACCCGAACGCTCAGATTTTCATTCTGATACATGACCGAGCCGTAGGCGTCGCCGTTGTAGCTGCCGTCGTATCCCTGCTCGATCAGGGCCCACGCTTTTTTCTCTTCCTTCTGCTTCGCGTCGATGAATTCTTCGATGTCCGGATGCCAATCCTTGAGCGTGTTCATCTTCGCCGCCCGCCGGGTTTTGCCGCCGCTTTTCACCACGTTCGCCACCTGATCGTAAACCTTCAGGAAAGAAAGCGGCCCGCTCGGTTTCCCGCCGCCGCTCAGCTTTTCCCGCGTGCTCCGCAGTGGAGAAAGATCGCTCCCGGTCCCGCTTCCGTACTTGAAGAGCATCGCCTCGCTCATCGCCAGACGCATGATGTCTTCCATGGTGTCGTCCACGCTCTGGATAAAGCAGGCGCTGCCCTGCGGATATTCGTACTGGGTCGCGGCCCGCTCGGCCCGGCCGGTCACGCGGTTATAGAAATAATTCCCCGGCCCACCATCCCGGCCCACGCCGTATTGATGATGCAGACCGACATTGAACCAGACCGGCGAATTGAAAGCGCCATGTTGATTCACACAAAGCCAGGTCAGCTCGTCGTAAAACGTTTCCGCTGCTTCGGCATTCGCGAAATAGCCATCGGCGATTCCCCAATCTGCGATCGTCCGCGTCACCCGATGCACGAGCTGTCGCACCGAGGTTTCGCGCCCGCCCTGGTGCGGATTCGTCCCGTTCGCGATGTCGCCGTAAAAGTATTTCGAGACCGCGATCTTGGTCGCGAGAGCACTCCAGCTTTTCGGAACCTCGATGTTCTCCTGCTTAAAAATCACTTTACCGCTGTCGTCGGTGATCTCGGCCGTGCGCCGTTCCCAATCGATCTGATCGAACGGCGCCACTTCCGCGTCGCTGAAGACGCGCTCGAAGCGCAACCCTTTATTTTTCTTTTTGGTCCCGCGATTCTTGGTCCGAACCGAGGATTTATGAGGGCGATTGAGCGAGGATGGGGTGAGACCGGGTTTGAGTTGGATCATGGCGGCAGGTCGAGCGGAGTTTGGGAATAGACGAGAATAATAGTGAACAGCCCAGCTAATAAGTTGTGAATGAGAGCGAACTACATCCAACAACAATTACTAGCGTGGTTGTCTTGGCGGATATACAAGATGGAGTGCTCGGGCGTTCCACGGCAAGCCGAAAATTGTAACATTTTTAGGCCCTGAATCTCAGGCGCCTAGGGCCTCGAACCCGAAGGTCGAAATACCCCATTCACGCGGCTTTGACGCGCGGTTTACAAACCCAATGGCCCACCCCATAATGGGCGATGCAAACGCCGGGGAAACCGGCGCGCGCTCAAGGAAGGGTGGCTGAGTCCGGTTTAAGGCACTCGACTCGAAATCGAGCGTGGGGTTAAACTCACCGTGGGTTCGAATCCCACCCCTTCCGCCAAACAGGAGGCGCTTCGATTACCCGCCAAGGACTTCGCAGCGCGGACTACCGGTCGT
>JBAPMH010000491.1:0-10325 GCA_049278515.1 Chthoniobacterales bacterium | reverse complement strand
ACTGGCGTTGGAGTGGTGGAAGCCTTCGACCTTGATCAGGCCGCGGCTTCGAAGCTTGGGAACATCAGTACGCGCGGATTTGTGGATGTGGACGACAACGTGATGATCGCGGGATTGATCGTGAGTCCGAGCAACGGAACGAGCATCAAGGTGCTGGTGCGCGCCATGGGCCCGACGCTGGGCGACTTTGGAGTTCCGAATGCGCTGGCGAACCCGACGGTTGATTTGGTGAACTCGAGCGGAACCGTGATACGCTCGAACGACAACTGGAAGGACGACGCGCAACAACGCGCCCTGATTGAAGCAGCCGGTTTAGCTCCGAGTCACGACGAGGAAGCGGCGCTGGTGGAGACAATCACGCCGGGAGCGTACACGGCAATCGTGCGAGGAAACAACCGCACCACCGGAGTCGGGCTGGTTGAAGCTTACAATATTCAGTAAGGGGTCTGGCGAGACGGAGAAAAGCTTCACGGGAGTCGAGTCTTGAAATCGGGCGTTCGAACAACCATTGCAAACAACGTGCTCGATTTGCTATGAATCGCGCGTGAAATCCCGCCTTCCACGTCTCTGCGCTCCGCGCGGGACGCTTTTCCTTGTCGCGCTCGCCGTTTCCACCGCCACCGGCTTCGCTCAAAACGTGGGCGGTTTTATCCACGGGAAGATACAAAACTTCCAGCAGACCAGCCCGACCCCTCCGGTTGCCAATTCCGCCGCACCGTTTCAGTTTGGGTCGCTGATTACCATGGGTACGGCGACGATCAACAGCGCTACCCTCACATTTACCGGAACGTCCAGTCCACGCACATATGATCCCGTCGTCGGTAGCGGTGACTTCTCGATTCTCGATACTTTTACGACGCAGGCGCAGTTGGACAACGCTTACGCAAATGGAAACTTTACCGTTGGCATCAACACCAGCGCGGGCACCTTCTCGCGCTCGATTTTCGTTTTTCCGTTGAGTTATCCGACGACGGCACAACTGACCGTGCCAGCGAATAATTGGGAGAACGGCGCCGTGGTGATGGATCCCAGCCTTGACTACACCTTTACCTGGAATGCGTTCGCCAATGCGCAGGCCGCAGATGTCATTCAGCTCGTCATTCGCAATTCCGGAATAACCATCAACCCGATGCCCGCGACTGCGACCTCCTTTACGCTTGCGGCCGGAAGCCTCCAACCGGGCACAACCTACACCTGCGATCTTGCATTCGTGCGGGTGGCCGGCGCGAGCGCGGCCGACGCAGATGTTGGCGCCGGTTATGCGACCTTGGTGAAGGACACTGGTTTCATGGTGAGCACGACGGGACCCACGCCGACACCTTCGCCTACTCCCACGGCTACAGCTGTACCCACAGCCACACCAACAGCCACGGCCACACCGCCATCAACCCCAACAGCCACGCCTACTCCACCCGTACCGACACCTACTCCAACACCTAGTGCAACGATTACTCCGCCGCCGACTGCGACCCCAACACCAACTGCGACGCCTAATCCAACCTCTACGCCGATACCCACACCAACATCAACGCCCGGCACGCTCGGGAACATCTCCACTCGCTTGCGCGTTCTGAGCGGCGACAACGCTCTGATCGGTGGGATGATCGCAACGGGAACAGACCCCAAAAGAGTAATTATCCGTGCCATCGGACCGTCGCTTATTCCCTTTGGCGTCCCGGGCGCTCTCGAGAACCCAACGCTCGATCTTTTCCAGGGCAGTACGTTTCTCTTTAGTAATGACGACTGGAATAACTCGACGCAGCAAGCGGAGATCGCGAACAGCGGGCTGGCGCCGAGCAACAATCTCGAGTCGGCGATCATCTGGACGCTGACGCCGGGGCAAAACTACACGGCGGTGGTCCGAGGAATTAACAACACGACCGGCGTTGGAGTGGTGGAAGCCTTCGACCTTGACCAAGCCGCGGCTTCGAAGCTTGGGAACATCAGTACGCGCGGGTTTGTCGACGTGGACGACAATTTGATGATCGCGGGCTTGATTGTGAGTCCGAGCAACGGAACCGGCACCAAAGTGCTGGTACGCGCGCTGGGGCCGACACTGGGCGACTTCGGAGTGCCTAACGCGCTGGGAAATCCAACGCTCGACTTGGTAAATTCGAGCGGGACAGTGATTCGCTCAGACGACAACTGGCAGGACGATTCGTCCCAACGCGCGCTGATTGAAGCAGCCGGTTTGGCACCGAATCATGATGAAGAAGCGGCGCTGGTGGAAACGGTCGCACCCGGAGCTTACACTGCCGTCGTGCGCGGGAACAACCGCACCACCGGTGTCGGGCTGGTGGAGGTTTACAACATTCAGTAGGCGATCGAGGGGCTAAAGGTTAGAGAGCATCCGTTCGATTGTGTTCTCAAAGTGTTCTTAACTGATCCCAAACTGTTTCTTTGGCGTTCCTTAACCCATGACCGATAGCATTCCCATGAATCCCGCCACGATTGCGCTTATCACTCCTGGATTTCGCCAGCTGACCACATCGGCCGCGCCTGGAGGGGCGAACAGGCCGGCCCTTTTGAATTCGATTGTCCGATTGGCGGCAATGTTGATCTTCGGCTTGTGTGGGGTTGCAGGAGCGCAAACTGCCGTAGCGGCCTTTGAGCCCAGCGGGGCCCTCGATTTAGGCTTCGATGCCGGGAGCTTCACTAACGGAGAAGTCCACGGCGCAGTCCTGCAACCGGACGGCAAACTGCTGATCACCGGAGAGTTCAACAAAGTGCACGGAGTCACGCGCCACAGCATGGCACGGCTAAACAGCGATGGTACCCTCGACTCGTCATTCGATGCCGGCAACACCGCGCAGGGCGGAGCCAAGGCTCCGATTGTTCAGCCGGACGGCAAAATCATTGTTGTCGGCTTGTTCGGTGGGATTGCGCGGCTCAATAGCGATGGTTCACCTGACGCGACTTTCCGCATCCCACAGGTGCTTTCGATGGATGGAAGTGATGATGGGTCAGGCAACGCGACCAATGCCGGGTACCCCAACTCAGCTATTCTTCAGCCCGATGGGAAAATCGTAGTCGCTGGGCGGTTCTTCTTTGTCATCACGGCTCCGGGAGTGAGCGTCGCGCGGTCCTGCATCGCTCGATTCAATAGTGATGGCACGTTTGATCCATCTTACAATCCGGGCACGGGCGTCGATGACGGGAATCAGTTAGAGGCGGTTGTGAATTATGCCGTGCGTCAGAACAGCGGAGCCAACACTGGTAAGATTACCATCGAGGGAACCTTTTCCTCGTTCGACGGTCATTCCGTTTCTGATTTTGTCCGGTTGAACGCCGACGGAAGTTACGATGGCACCTTTGCGCCGGGGACGGCTACGTTTGATTCCGCGGTGTTTGGGCTCTTCGTGCAATCGGACGATCGATTAATCGTTTTTGGAAACTTCGGGACATTTAACGGGGTCGCCCAAACTCAGATCGTGCGATTGGACAGCTCAGGAGCAGTCGACAGCGGCTTTAGCACCGGGGAGTTCTGGGACTACTCGGATTTTGGAACCATTTACACTGTGGCGCAGCAGGCCGACGGAAAACTAGTCGTCGTCGGAACGTTTCATTCGTTAGGCGGAGTGACGGCCAATAATGTGGTGCGCCTGGAAACGACGGGAGCGCGTGATGCGAGTTTCGATGCGGCCCCGGCGGGGCCCTTGGCGGTATCGGTGAAGGCGCTTGTGGTCCGTCCGAGTGACGGGGATATTTTCGTGGGCGGCTCTTTCTCGACTTACGGGGGAGCGTCCCGCAACAACCTGGCGTGGGTCAATAGCGACGGCTCGCTGGACCCCAGACTTGGTGGTCTGGGTGGCGCAATCGATGGATTCCCGCAGATCTATGCCCTGGCTGTCCAGCCAGACGGCAAAATTGTGGTCGGAGGTTTGTTCAGCTCATTGAACGGAACGCCGCATAATAACATCGTTCGCTTGAACGCCGATTCGACGATCGACCCATCTTTTGACCCGAACTTGGGGACCCTGGGCTCGGTCCGGTCAATTTTTATTCAGCCGGATGGGAGGATTTTGATCGGCGGAAACCTTCGCTCCGTTAATGGGGTTGCTCGCGGACGGATCGCTCGACTCAACTCGAATGGAACGCTCGATTCGTCCTTCGACCCGGGGACGGGAGCGGACAGCAGCGTCTATGCAGTCATGGAGGATTCCGCAGGGAATATTTTCATCGGAGGCGCTTTTTTTTCTGTTAACGGGGTCTCACGGGTCCGAGTGGCAAAGCTTACCTCGACAGGGGCCTTGGACACGACATTCCAAACCGGCAACGGAGCGAACGACAGTGTTTATACGATCGCTTCTCCCGACGGAGCGGGACAGATTGTCATCGGCGGAAGTTTTTTTAACTACAATTTTTTCCCCACGCGTCGCATTGCGCGGCTGAACGCAACGACGGGCGCTCTGGATACGACATTCACTCCAGCTGCGAGTGCAGGCTTTAATGGCAGTGTGCGAAGCCTGGCGCTCGCCTCTGACGGAAAATATTACGCAGGAGGATTGTTCTCCTCCTATAATTCACAACCTCGGTCACGCGTCGCGAGGTTGAATAGCAATGGGACGCTCGACTCAACCTTTGTCGGGCCCACAATTACCCAGAGCATTTACCAGGTGCTCCCTCAATATACCAAGCTCTTCGCGGGCGGGCTTTTTTTGAGTCCACCGCAGAACATTGTGCGGCTAACGAGCACCGGCGGGTCTGATCCGAGCTTCGATCCGGGCACCGGAATCGGTCTCTCGCCAGAGACTTATGGGACAGCCGGCATCGCGAATGTCACGGCACTCGCAACCCAGGCCGACGGCAAGCTCCTCATTGGAGGAATGTTCGATAACTATAATGGTACAACCCGCCTGTGCCTTGCACGCCTGACAGCGACCTTGGTGGCTCCGACTCCGACCCCGACACCGGTTCCGACGGCCACGCCAACGCCCACGGCAACTCCGATACCAACGGCCACCCCGACAGCGACCCCAACACCCATTCCCACCGCTACGCCAACGGCCACACCGAGTTCCACCCCTGCTCCTACAGCAACGACAACGCCGACAGCTACGCCCACCGTCTCGCCAACCCCTGCACCTACAGCAACGCCGGGCTCGCTGGGAAATATCTCAACCAGGCTTCGGGTGCTGGCTGGAGATAACGCTCTCATCGGTGGGATGATCGCGACGGGGACAGCGAACAAGAAAGTAATTATCCGCGCGATCGGGCCTACTCTGACGGATTTTGGCGTGGCCGGCGCGTTGCAAGATCCAACACTCGAGCTCTACCAGGGCAGCACGCTCATCACTAGTAACGATGACTGGCGGGTGTCGCCTCAACAGGCTGAGATCCAAAACAGCGGACTCGCGCCCAACAAAGATGCGGAGGCAGCGATTATTGCGACGCTGACGCCAAACCAGAATTATACAGCGATCGTGCGCGGGAAAGATGGAACGACAGGGGTTGGAGTAGTGGAAGCCTTCGACCTTGACCAGGCCGCGGCGTCAAAGCTGGGGAACATCAGCACGCGCGGCTTCGTGGACGTGGACGACAACGTGATGATCGCCGGATTGATCGTGAGTCCGAGTAATGGGACGAGTACCAAAGTGCTGGTGCGCGCACTCGGGCCGACACTGGGTGACTTTGGCGTCGCGGGCGCGCTCGCTAATCCGACGCTCGATTTGGTCAACTCCAGCGGGACTGTGATCCGTTCGAACGACAACTGGAAAGACGACGCGCAACAACGCGCGTTGATTGAAGCGGCGGGGTTAGCCCCGAGTCATGACGAAGAAGCGGCCTTGGTGGAGACGGTCGCACCCGGAGCTTACACCGCCGTCGTGCGCGGAAGTAACCGCGGCACCGGCGTGGGGCTGGTGGAAGCTTACAACATTCAATAACCGCGCGGCGAGGGCGGAGCGACCATTAGTTCGGTCGAGCCCGGAAACGAGGATCGAGTTGAGCCGCGCGCTGAAAATGCTTTTGGGCGAGCTCCTGCATGCCGACGGTTTGCAAGCGCAAGCCGAGCATCCAATGGTAGGCCGGAATATTTGGCGTGAATTGGTCGGCTTGTTTTTCGTGCGCGATCGCGTCTTCGGTCCGGCCGAGAGACCGTTCGGCGCCGGCCAGAAAATTACCTGCCAGGGAGAGACGACCATTGCGTTGGACGGCGTCAGCCCAGGCCGCGGCGGCCTCTTCCTTGTTCCCCAGCTGCCAGAGCGATTCGCCGCGTTCCTGTCGGGCGAGCAACAGATCCGGCCGTTCCTTCAAGGCTTCATCAAGACTTGTGCGGGCCTGCTCGTAACGGCCCAGCCGGTTCAGGATTGTGCCGTGATAATATAGACTGAGAGCTTTGGCCTGATCTTTCTGGTAGGCGGCGGCTTTGCGCAGACGTTCAACCGACAGGGCTGCGTTCCCGCGCAGGTAGTCGAACCAGGCCAGCTTGGCCAGCGCATCGGCGTTCACGAACAGTCCGTAATCGGCGGCCGCGGTCAGGGCTCGTTGTCCCGCCTCGGCGTTTTGGCGGTCCTCCGGACTCAGCCAGGGAGCCGGGTCTGCCTGGGCGAGGGCGAGCTCGTCGGGAACCTGCAGTCTTTGGAAAGCCTGGTCGCCCTGATATTCCTGCCAGCGAACCCAGCCGCTGTGGAGGCAGAGACCAATCCAGATGATGGCGAAGGAAAGAAAGACGAGCCCCGCGGTTTTGATTTTCCCGAGCGACTTCAAATCGAACCGATAAAAGGATAAAGACTCGCGCGTCGCCAATTTCCAGATCGTGAGAGTCAGAAACGTTGTGACTGCGGCGTACCCCAGCGCCATCAGGAATGGAACCAGGCCGTAGACGCCGCGGATCGCCATGAAGCTGCCGAAAAAAGTGAGCGCTCCGAGAATCTCTTCCGGCCAGGTGAGAGAATAACGCCTTGGAATCTTGTTCGACTTGGGAACCGCGACCGCCGGTTTTCCCCAGCCGACATAGAGAGCGTCATTGGGACAAACGCTCACACAATCCATGCACTTCATGCAGCCCGGGTCGACCACCATCTTGTATTCCTTAACCTCGGCGTGGACGAGAACGTTGGAGGTGCAGGTGGCGGTGCAATGCCCGCATTGATTACAGGCATCGGTCACCCTGATCCGGAATGGCGATAATTTGTCGGCCAAACCAAAGAAACCGCCGTATGGGCACGCGTAAGTGCAAAAGCCTTTCATGCCGAGAAAGTAGACCGTGAGAAATCCGCAGATCGCCAGGAAAGGAATCGCGACCGCGACGGAGGGGAAGGTCGCCCAGAAGTTCTCCGTCACGAGATGGTTCGTGAAGCTCGGAATGACCGGGCCGGGTTCCGGACTAAAGAGGAACCGATAAGCGGTCGGCCAGACAAACATATATAGAGCGGCAATGAGAGGGACGTAGACCAGCAGCCTTGAGCGAAAAGGTTTTGGATGGAGACCGATTTTTTGGAGGAGCCAGGCGCAGAAATCCTGGAGGGCGAGGATGTGGCAACCCCAGCCGCAGACGTATCGACCGAAGACAAGGGTGGCGAGGATCGCGACGGAGAAAAAGATAAAGCCGGCGTTGACCGCACCGCTTTGCAGGGTTTGCATTGTTTCCGAAGGCTCGATCGGTGAGACGGTTTTGCCGGTGACGCGCCATTGCACGACGTGGGCGATCATCAACAGATTGAGCAGGATGAGGGCGGCCGCGCGCCAGCGGCTGGTCTTGGAAGCTCGAATTCGCGGGGCGAGAATTGGGGCCGGAACGGAAACTTTGGATGACCGGCGGATTTGTGCTTGATCTTCGCAGCCGGTTTTCATAAAAGCGTTCGGGCGGGGCAGAGCGCAGTGGCTACTTCAACCGCGGCTCACGTAATATGTCGAGGATAAGTTTCGGGATTTTTTCAGAAAAAGTGCTCTCGTAGCAGATTCCGATATTCCTCGGTGCCTTAGGTTTCAGAACATGCTTAAAAAATTCATCACTCGTTTCACAATCCCATTGCTTTTGCTCTTCAGCAATAGTTCGGGAGATTTGATCGCAAAGTCCCCGGCTAAGGCGGAAAGCGCGGAGGGACCGAGCGGAACTCTCGAGAGAATGATCGTGGCGAACGGGAGTGTCGCGATGGATCTCGATCTGAAGCGACTGAACGGAGGCGCCTCGGACGTGGAGAAATCCCAAATGGAAACACTGCGTTTCGCGGTGTCGCCGAATTCCTTTTTCACGATGCTCGTTCTCAATGATCTCCTGCGCGGACCGGAACCGGGCTCGATGGCGTTGACGCCGCAAAATTCCGCAACGGTTCCCGCTGGGTTGACGGCTTCGATCCAGCAACTGGTGGTGGAAAAAGTTTCGTCGGAACAAAGCGTCGACCTGGTCGTGCGCGACGCGAAGACGGGTTTCGTGTTTTTCAATATTGATGGACATCAATATAACTACGAGGCGGGCCAGCGGGTCCTGCGGATCGACGATGGGAGACTTCTCGTTTCGAAGGAATTCGCCCAGCAGCTGGGCAGCGTGGAAGCGGGCGCGATCGTGGGAAACATCTCGATTGCGGTGTCCGTCTACCCGATTGAAATCGACAAGGTAGTCAACGGATCGGTGCAATCATCGGTAATGCCGCCGCTCCGGCATGAGACGAGCCAGGGTGCTGGGTCTTTTGAACCGAACGTGGGCACAGCCCCGGGGCCGGATGTCATCGTGGGAGATTTGCCCACTATGACGCAAGCTGGAAGCGCCGCGGGTTTTGTCGGACTCGGTGTCGCAACGACTTCCTGTAACAACGGCGTGATAGATTTGGATTGGTTCCAGTTGCCGAGCAACGACCATCCGGTCATCCCGCAGAATTTGTATCGGATGAGTGGTGGAACGACCAATAACGACCGGTTCGAACAGATTGGCCAATCCTGGCTCAAGCATGCTTTCACGGCCCTGACTGAGAACATCTGCGGCTTTGGCTGCAACGGTACTGGTGGCTCTCATCTGGGATCGGGCTGCTCCGATCCTTACTCATCGAGCTTGAATGCCCAGCAAAGCAGATTGGGCGCGCGGGCGTGGGTGAATCCGTTCACGGGCGTTTATCCGCGGGGAGATTCGGCCACCAATCCAAACAACCATTCCGGTCACAGCGAAACCGGCACGACCCACCGCTGTCTCGTGGCGGTCAGCGATCTGGACACAACTCAAAATGGGGGGGCGACCTATTTTGCCGAAGGTCAATATGTAACTCCGCATGAATTTCTCTGGTGCAGCCAGAACCCCGGCCAATGCGTCAATAATGTGAACATGAAAAACAACGTCTCCTACCGGCGGTTTACGGTTAGCGGGACGACCACTTTTAGTTTTTCACCAGCCGCGTCTACGGTGCGGACGGAACCTGCCATCAACGCCTGGAGGGCGGCGCACGCTACCGAGCCGGCTGCGACGCAGGTCACTATTAATACGATCGAGCCGGCGCCCGGAGTCGATGGCATTGGATTCGTCGGTTACCGCGTGACGAATCCTTCGGCCGGAGTCTGGCACTACGAGTACGTCGTTTATAACCAGAATCTCGACCGGGCGATCCAATCCTTCACGGTTCCAGTTGCCTTTGGCAGCGGAGCCACGTTGAGCAATATGGGATTCCATGCCCCGACGAATCATCCCGGAATCGCGAACGACGGCACTACGGGAGACGCGGGATATAGCAATACGGTGTGGGGTTCCACTCAGGGCAGTTCTGATCTGACGTGGAATAGCGAGACCATCGCCCAGAACCCGAACGCAAATGCGATTCGGTGGGGCACTCTCTATAATTTCCGATTTGATTCCAACCAGCCGCCGCAGGCCACGAACGCGACGATCGGATTTTTCAAGACCGGATCGCCCATAACGGTGTCGATCATGGCTCCTGGCACCCAAGCACCCACCCCGACCCCGACCGCAACCGCAACGCCGACAGCAACGGCGACAGCAACAGCAACCGCAACTGCGACACCGACCGCGACGCCGAACCCAACGGCGACGGCGACTCCTAGTCCGTCGCCATCACCGTCGGCATCGCCATCTCCGTCAGCGTCGCCATCACCATCACCATCACCATCGGCATCGCCTTCGCCATCCCCGTCTGCATCCCCATCCCCGTCCCCATCGGCGTCACCGTCCCCTTCGGCCTCACCATCCCCATCAGCGTCCCCAAGTCCGGCGCCGCCGACGGAGCTGGGTAACATCGCCACCCGAATTTCGGTAGGAACTGGCGATAACGCGCTTATTGGCGGATTCATCATCACGGGAAGCGCCCCCAAGAAAGTAGTCATTCGCGCCATCGGACCGTCGATCGGAATACCGGGTCAGCTGGCTAACCCGACGCTCGAAT
>JBAPMH010000490.1:0-25412 GCA_049278515.1 Chthoniobacterales bacterium | reverse complement strand
CTTCATGGCTGAGGACGATCCGATTGAAAGTGAAACTGACATAGAGATCGGCTTCGCTCGTGGCGCCCGCCGTCAGCTCATGCCAGAGCGAGAGCCCTAGCATTTGGGCGAGGGTCAAAAGACGAGCGCTCCGCTGGAACTCTACCTGGGTCACGGGCCGGTCGTAGATGCGGCCGATTTCACTCACGCGCGGGACGCCCCAACTGGTCTTGTTAAAATAGAAAATGAACGGAACAGCCAGGATCGCGATCACGATCATGAGCCACTTATGATGCTTGCGCATTATGGTTATCATAGGAAGAGAAGCTCCGGTCTGGAGCGGTGCTGAACTTACGGCGAGTTCCCAATGCGCCAACTGCTTTTTCTGGAGAATTCGGTGCCGAAGCCGAGGCGCGGCACCCAAGGCGCTACGACTCCAAGCGACGGGCCGCGTTCACTTTGAGGCGAAGCGCGTTCAGGCGAATGAATCCGGTCGCATCGCTCTGGTCATAAGCAGCGGTAGAGCCGCCGCCTTCCATGGTGGCGAGCTGCGCATCGTAAAGGCTTTTGGGACTCTTTCTTCCGGCGGCGATAATGTTGCCTTTGTAGAGTTTCAACCGGACGACCCCAGTCACATCGCGCTGCGTTTCCGTCACCAGCGTTTGAAGGGCTTCCCGCTCCGGCGCGAACCAATAGCCGTTGTAAACGAGCGCGCTGTATCTTGGAATCAGGCTGTCTCGCAATTGCATCACTTCGCGGTCCATGGTGAGCGACTCCATCTGCCGGTGCGCAAAATGGAGAATGGCGCCGCCGGGTGTTTCGTAAACGCCACGGCTTTTCATTCCCACGAAACGGCTCTCCACCATGTCCACTCGGCCGATCCCGTGTCGCCCGCCCATCTTATTCAGCATTTCCATCACCCCCAGGGGAGAAAACGCCTGCCCATCTATCGCGCAACAATTCCCATCGCGGAATTCGAGCTCGATGTATTCAGGCTCGTCCGGCGCCTCTTCCGGCGCCACGCTGAGTCTGTACATCCCGCGCGCTTCCGCCGAGCTCGCGTCGAACCACGGATCTTCGAGCATTCCACTCTCAAAACTGATGTGGAGGAGGTTGCGATCCGTCGAGTACGGCTTTGATGCGCTCGCTTCTATCGGAATGCCTTGGGCTGCCGCGTAGGAGATCATTTCGGCGCGTCCGGGAAATTGCTTCCGAAAACGTTCTTCGCGCCACGGGGCGATGACGGCCAGCTCCGGCCCGAGCGCGGCCGCAGCCAATTCGAACCGGACCTGGTCATTCCCCTTCCCCGTCGCTCCATGCGCGATCGCATCCGCCTTCCTGGCCCGCGCGAGCTCGACCATGCGCTTTGCGATCAAGGGACGCGCAATGCTCGTTCCGAGAAAATACTGTCCCTCGTAAATGGCGCCGGCCTGCATCATGGGAAAGATGAAATCGCGGGCAAATTCTGCGCGCAGATCTTCGATGACGCAGCTCGCAGCGCCGGTCGCCAGGGCTTTCGCTTCCAGGCCAGCGAGCTCCTCCTGTTGTCCGATGTCGGCGCAAAATGCGATGATCTCGGCGTCATAATTTTCCTTCAGCCAGCGAAGAATTACGGACGTGTCGAGCCCGCCGGAGTATGCGAGGACGATTCTCATCTAATCCCCAAATGAAATGTCTACGTCACGCGCCGTCTGGACCAATTCTCCGTCTGGCGGCACGAGCCTCAGGCGGTTTACGGCGGCGGCGATGGGCACATGACGCACCTGGTAGTTTTGGTAACTGACCATGGAGCCGAATTGCTTTTCGTTAATTAGCTTTACTGCTTTGACGCCGAAGCGCGTGCCTAAAATCCGGTCCAGCGTAGTCGGCGTCCCGCCCCTCTGAAGATGTCCCAGGACCGTGCAACGTGTCTCTTTCCCAGTGCGCGCCGCGATCTCCCGGGCAACGAAATTGCCGATCCCGCCGAAACGATCTTCGCCTTCCTCGTTTGGCCGCATGACCACTTGACCGTCCCGCGGGCGGGCGCCTTCGGCGACGACCACAATAGCGGAGGGTTGGCCGCGATCGGCACGAGCCTGAATGGCGGCTGAGATTTTGTCGTAATCAAAGGGAATCTCTGGAATCAAGATAATGTGAGCGCCGCCGGCGATGCCGCCATGCAGAGCGATCCAGCCGGCGTGGCGTCCCATTACCTCGAGCACCATGATGCGCTTGTGGCTTGTCGCGGTGGTATGCAAGCGATCGAGGGCGTCCATCACAGTGTCCACCGCGGAATCGAACCCGAAAGTCATGGCGGTAGCCTCCAGGTCATTGTCGATGGTTTTCGGAACGCCGATGCAGTTGATCCCGGCGTCCTGCAATTGCTGCGCGGTCGCCATCGATCCATCACCGCCGACCACAATGAGCGCATCAACCCGGAGTGACTTCAAAACTTCTCGCGCATCCGCGATCACCTGATCTGCCACATCGGCCCGCTCACCGGCTCCGATTTTCGCGACAAAGTGGCCCCGGTTGGTTGTTCCGATAATTGTTCCCCCGCGCGGCATGATGCCGGCCGTATCGCGCCGCTGAAGAAGCTTGTAATTTCCCGGCGGAAGCAGGCCTTCGAAGCCATCGAGAAACCCGACTACTTCCCATCCGAGTTTTTCCGCGGCGAGAACGACCCCTCGCAGAACAGCATTCAATCCCGGACAATCGCCGCCGCTCGTCAAAACGCCGATACGGGGCTTGTTCATTTGCGCCAGCGCAAAAATCAGAGCGTCTTCTTCGGGTCCAGCATTCGGCCACCGGCGCTCCATTGATCGTGCAGTTGCCAGCCACGCACGAGAAGCTGCGCCCCTTCGTCAAAGCGATTGCTGCTCCCGAGCATGACCACAATCAAATGCCGCGGGATTACCGCCGTCCGAGCTTCTTCCTTGAGAATTTGCGATTCACGCTGCGCCGAAAGAATCAGGCAATCACCGGCGCGCGCGGTCCGCCCGGTCTTCACTCCGTCAACCCCGTTCGTGCTAAGCAGTTCGTTGGTATTGCGCAGCATGTAACCTTTTTTTTCCGCGCCTCGACTGAAGGAAATCTGCCGTTCCTTCTGCGACACATAAAAACGGAAAGAGGCTTTGTTCACGGCGTAGCGGGTAAGTCGTGCGAGATCCGAAGCAGTGGAAAATGGCATGGAGCGCTCGGCGGTGTCGATGCCGTGCGGATTCACAAAGCGTGTCCGATCCATCCGAAGCGTCTTGGCGAGAAAGTTCATCTGGCCGACAAAAACGGCGACCGGCGAGCCGTTTCCCGCAGAAGACACAATGGGCTGAAGGGCAGTCCCAACCTGATGGGCCAAAGTGTAGGCGGCAACGTTGTCCGACTGAACAAGCGCTGCGTAAAGAAGGTCGCGCAGAGTGATGCGGTCGCCGGGTTGAAAGCCGATGAGATTTTCGCCGGTGCCGACAAAGGCTTCTGGCGGAATCGTCGCGAGTTGATTCAGGTCGCCCGATCTCTTCTCCGCCCAATCGAGAACGACCATTGCCGTCGCGACTTTAGTGAGGCTGCCGATCTGGCGTTTGTCCTTTGCATTCATTTGCTCCAGGACGAAGCCCGTTTGCGCATCCACGATGACGTAGGCCTTCGCCGCCCGAAGGGCATGCCCAGCCGGCAGACAAAGCACGATGGCGAAAAAAGCGAGCCAGAAACGGCGAAAAATCATCATGGCAACAAAAACCGCTGCACCTTAATCGCCGCCGGTTGCTTGGCAACCGGTGAATGAGCGGGAGGACACTCCCGCGCATCGAAAATTCCGTTTTCCCTACAGGCTAGTGGAGCGCAAGGTCGGCCCGCGCGCCGTGACGAAACGGATTCGGGCTGAGCACGATGTAAATTCGCTCCGCCGCGTTCACAAGGTCGAACGGCCTGGCATATCCCAGCCCGCTCGCCCGCAACGTTCCGCCGCGGCCCTGCAGATTGCTGCCACCCGCCATATCGAATTCATAAACGACGATGCCGCGGTCGACATCGGTTACCCGGACATGCAACGCCAGGTGTGATTGACCAACGCCAAGGTGCCCGAAGAAAAGAGCGCGTCCCGCGGCGCTTCCGCCGTCCACGAGCGTAAACTCGCCTTCAACGAGCCAACCCGTGCGCGGCGTTTCATAATCTTTCAAAATCCGGGCAGGGGCGATCTTCTCGAGCTGCTCTTTCAAGTCGCCGGCAAATTCAACCGGGGTGAGCGCCTTGCGGATCGGCATTTCGCCATCCGAGTTCGTCTGGTCGCCGGTGAAAACCGCGCCATCAATGCAGAAAGGACGAATGTAAATTGCCTTGGGGTTGTAGGCGCCGACGCCGCAGTTGTTGGTCGTCATGTAGACCCCCTTCGAATCTTTCGCGTCGGCCGCGGTCATGCGGGTGGAACCGCCGGCAACCTGGGTTCTGGTGACATACATGTCGGCGCAGGAGCAAAGAAGAATGCTGGAAAGGAGAGCGAGCAAAGGTTTCATAATGATTAATCAATCATCCGATGTGGCCGGCTTGAGGACGTACGACGTCGGATTCTCGATAAATGATGCAACTCCCGTGCCGTGTGACGCACAAAAAACGCGGAGAACGGGCTTCAGGCGCGCTGAAACAGCCGCCGGATCTGCCTTCGATGGTGGAAGAGCAGCAGGCCAAGCACCATCGCTCCGGAAACAAAGGTCGCCGGTTCGGGGACCGCCGCCACAATCTCATAATACCCCCCGCCAAGATCGATCTCGACGGCTCCGAGTCCGTATCCGGTAAAGAAAAAGCTGCCGAGGTTGGCGCTCTGGTCGGACGTGAAAATAAGACGATCGGTAAGGTTATTCCCCTGCCCTCCAACCGTCCCAGTCCAGTTGTCAATCGTCAGGGTGTATGCCCCGGGACTGAAACTGGCAAAAGTCAACGCGCCCGCCGTGCCTGTCCCAAAGTCCAGATGGGAATCGGAGGCCGCAAGGATCAGCGCGCCCAGGCCAAGGCTGCTCGTACTTCCTTCGCTGAAGTTCCCCCGGGCGAAAGTCCCGCCGGAAAGGGTCATCGTCGCAGCATTATTGATTTGGTTGTTGGCCCCGAGGAACAGGGTCCCGCCGCTATTGATCGTGATGCTTGAGGTGGACGCGAGAGCGCTTCCGACCGTCGCTGCAGCCACCAGACTGCCTGCATTCACGGTGGTAGCTCCACTGAACGTGGTGGCTCCGGCCAGGATCAGCGTGCCCGCCCCGGTTTTCTTCAAGGCGACGTTCCCCTGAGTTCCACCATTCGTTCCTTCAATTGTGCCGGCGAAAGTGCTGGAAACGCCAATCCCGGAATTGACAGTTAGGAGGCTTGTTCCCCCGATGCTGCTATTCTTTACCTTTCCGGACGAATCCCCAGCGAGCGAAGCGATGCTGTCGCTGAAACCTCCCAAATCAAAAGCGCCGCTCGTATTCAAGGTGAGCGCCGTTTGCGGTGCGGACGGCAGCCGATTGTTTCCGGCCAGCTTGAGGGTGCCGCTGTTCTGCACCGTGGTCGCCCCGTTGTACGAGCTCACGGCGCCCAGGATCACAGTCGTGCCGTCAATCACGAGATCGGAATTCGGTGAGCTGCCGGTGATTCCGTTTGTCGTGATATTGACTGTTCCGCCGCCCTGGAAGGTGAGCGTAGTTCCGTTCTTAAGAATACCGCCGGTGAGATTCAAAGTGCCGCCCCCGGCACTGATCGACGCGTTGGTGGCGATATTGAGCAGGCCGGCAAAAGTGCTGGTGCCGCTATTGGTGAGCGCCCCGCCATTGCTGATGCCGGTTCCGTTGAGCGTGACTGTTTCAGCCGTGGAGTAGTTGACGCTGTTAAGATTGAGAGCGGCGCCATTGGAGACCGTCGTCCCGCTTGCCACCGTCCCGAGCGCATTGTTTGTGTTCACCTGCAAAAGTCCGCTGCTGATGTTGACCGCTCCGGTAAACGAATTTGAGCCGCTTAGAATCACGGTTCCCGAGGTGCTCTTTGTAATTCCGGCGCTCCCGCCCAAACGCGCACTGACCGTGCCGCTTTGGAACAGATAATCCGATCCGGTGAGCGTACCCGAGCCGATAATGGATCCGCTCGTCAGGGTAACAACGTTGACCGCCTCGTTGAATGCTTGCAGATCAAAGGTACCACCGGAAACGGTGAGATTGCCGCTGTCCAGGAGGCGTTCGCTCGCGGCCAGCTGAAGAATCCCCGCGCTGATATTTGTACCCCCGCTGTAACTGTTGTTACCGCCCAGGACCATCGTGCCGGTGCCGGTTTTGTTCAGAGTCCCGCTTCCCGTAATGGCGCTCGTAATTGTAAAAGTCTGGGACGGATCGATCTGAAAAGTGCTCGCCGTATTGGTCAAAGTGAAAGCGCGATTCGTGGAGAAGCCGCTGGTGATTTCGAGCGTTCCGGCATTGACCGTGAGCCCGCCGCTATTCGATCCCAGGTTCGCCGACTGGCTGATGGAAAGCGTCCCCGCGTCGATGCTGGTTCCTCCCGCGTAAGTGTTCACACCGCTCAGAACCACCGTCCCTGCGCCGCTCTTTCTCAGGAGACCGGGACCGGAGACACCGGTGGGATCCTGGATGATGCCCGAAAACGTCGTCGTTCCGCCACTCGCCGCGGTGAGCGTGATGCCTTTGCCGATGCCGCTGTTGGTTCCGAGAAATATGTTGCCCGAAAACGTCGAGGCGGAGGCGCTATAGCCTCCGAGCGTAATCACGCCTGTATTGCCCGATTGCGCGCGGATATTACGCGAAATCGTCACCGCGCTGTTGGTGAACAATCCGGCATCGTAGGCGCCGGAGGTATTGCCGAGAAGAACATCGGACGATCCGCTCCCGAGCACGGTGTTACCGGCTGTGCCTGTGGCGTTCGCAGTCAGAAGGAGATTACCGGCGTTGATGGTGGTGGTGCCGGCATACGAGTTGTTGCCGTTGCTTAAGATAAGGCTCCCCGCCGCGTAGCCGGTCACGGCATCCAGCGAAAAGTTTGATGTCCCTGTGCCGGAAATGACGCCGGAGAGCCGGCCCTCCGGCAGGCTCCCTACGCCGCGCACGGTTACGAACGACCTGGTTGCCCCGTTTAGATTGATGCCATTTTGAAAATCAACCGTGTGATCTGCCGTTCCCGTCCCAAAATAGAAAACCTCGTTCGTTGCGAGAAAGTTTCCGGTGGCCCAGGTAACCGTAGCGCCGCTGCCGCCCAGATTGACTGTGCGATCAGCACCATAGGCCGCGAAGCCGGCGCTGTTGGTCATGTTTACCTGGCCCGCCCCCGTGCCGAGCGCCCGGGTAAAATTGCCATTCCCCAACTCCAAAATGCCGGTGTTAAATGCAAAATTGCCCGTGCCCAAAGAGACCGTTCCCCGGATCGAAAGGATGCCGGCAATATTCGTGGAGCCGGTTCCGTTTGAGCCGGAGCCGGAGAGAATGAGGGTGCCGAAACTCGTCAGGGTGAGGGCGCCATTTCCGGTGATTAAACCGCTCTGCTCCATCGTTTTACCGAGGGCCACATCGAACGTTCCGGCGCCGGTCATTGTGATGGCGCGAGTTCCAATGACGTCCTGGGTCACCTGAAGCGTGCCCCCATTGAAGGTCAGGCCGCCGGAAGAAGCGCCGAGATTCGCGTTAGAAGAGACCGACACAATCCCTGCGTTCAGGGTAAGGCCGCCGGAGAACGTGTTCGTTCCGCTCAAGATCACTGTGCCGGCGCCCGTTTTAGTGATACGGCGGCTCCCGCCGGCTTCACCAATGTTTCCGGTGATGTTCAGGCTGTTGCTGCCGGCGATGTTCCATGTGCCGGTGTAAGCCGCTACTCCAGTCGGATCGCCCAAAATCATTCCTGCCGAAATGGTCTGGATAGCTTCCGTCCCAGCGATGTCCTGGCGGGTGAGGTTGCCGCTGCGAAGGTTAAGAGTGCCGCCAGTGCCCGCCGCGATGGTAAAACCAGAAATAGTGCTAATCTGCAAGTCGTTGATGTAGCGAGTGCCATCCAGGGTGAGAGTCAGGCCTGACCCGAACCCCGTTCCAATCGTGATGGTTTCCGTCCCGTTAAAAAGAGGTAAGACATTGCCATTCCAATTGCTGGCCGTGCCCCAACTGGCGTTCGCGCCGCCGCCATCCCAAGTGGTCCCGGCTCTTGCGGGAAGAGCAAACATCAGGGCGCAAAACAATAACGCCGCACTTGTGGGCGCCAGAGCAACGCCGGTACGAGATAGCCGGTGTGAAGACACTGCGGCAGGGACATAGCGGCTTCTGTGCCTCTACTAAGTATTTACCGCAGGCGGCCTACGTAGTTTTTCGATTTTACCCGTACAAACTAGAGGATGCCCGCCACTCGATGGGGGACGTAAAGCTCGTCCAGCTGAGCAATTTCTGCGGGATCCAGTTGGACGTCGAGCGCCGCGATCGCCTCTTCGAGTTGATGCGGTTTCGAAACCCCGACGATGGGCGCGACAACTCCCGGCTTTTGCAACAACCAGGCGAGCGCCAACTGGGCGGGCGCCAAACCTCGATTTGCAGCCACGGATTCCAGTCGCTCGATCACCCGGGCGTCAACCGCCGCAACTTGTTCGCCGTAAATCGCTTTTCCACGGGAATCCGATTCGGCCCGCGCCGTGACCGGTCTTCGATGACCGGCGAGAAGGCCGCGGGCGAGCGGGCTCCAAGGCAGCAATCCTATTCCTTCCTCGAGACAAAACGGGATCATTTCGCGCTCTTCTTCGCGATAGATGAGATTGTAATGATTCTGCATTACCGCGAAACGGCGCCAACCGCGGCTATCGGCAGCGTGGAGCATTTTCGCGAACTGCCATGCGGCCATCGACGACGCCCCGAGATAGAGCGCTTTCCCGGCGCGCACCACGTCGTTCAAGGCCTCGAGCGTTTCCTCAATTGGCGTCTCCTCATCGAACCGATGGATGTAATAAAGATCGACGTAATCAGTTCCGAGCCGGCGCAAGCTGTCGTCAATGGCGTGCATGATATGCTTGCGGGAAAGGCCACCCTGGTTTGGATCGTCTCCGACCGGGTAAAAAACCTTCGTGGCGACGACCACCCGGTCACGGCCCGGCCCGAAATCTTTGAGCGCCCGTCCCAGCACTTCTTCGCTCGCACCTAACGAATACATATCGGCGGTGTCGAAGAACGTAATCCCGGCTTCGAGGGCCTGTTTGATGAGAGGCCGGCTGGCTTCTTCGTCGAGCACCCACGGGCGCCACCTGCTCGATCCGTAGGTCATGGTGCCGAGACAGAGTCTCGATATTTTCAGCCCCGTCGAACCAAGATTCACGTATTGCATGGCGAATGCCTCTGACTGGGATTGGGTTGGCGCCGGTTAGCCGGCTCCGGTGAGCGTAATTCAGCGCCAATGCCGTCCGGCATCCGTGGAGGCCGGAACCGGGGCCGGGATGGGTCGCTTGTCGCGGGCAGGCCGCAGCTCAACCGGACTGGAAGTCTTGCACTCCTCGCACCAATGCCTTTGCGCGCTATCGAGACGCTTGCGAGCGCCGCAGTTGTCGCAAACGAACACTTCTTTTCTCACGACTTCCTCATAGCTCGGTTAGGCGTGAATGCCAAGAAGCGTTTAATGCAATGTTGGGCGGTCCCCCGCGAGCATCGCATCGACTGGGATGAGACCGAAGCCTCAAATCACGCCCATTTCTCGGCCATTCTACTTTCGCCTTTCTGATTTCTAACTAGAGTCCTCCCTCTATGGCTTACAAAGACCTCACTCCGCCGGCGGGCGACAAGATTTCAAAAACAGAAGGAAAATTAATTGTGCCGGACCGGCCGGTGATTCCGTTCATTCGCGGCGACGGCACCGGACCCGATATCTGGGCGGCGAGCGAACGCGTGCTCGATGCCGCGGTCGAGAAAGCTTACGGCGGGAGGAAAAAGATCGTCTGGTTCGAAGTCTTCGCCGGTCAGGCGGCCAAGGACAAATTCGACGAATGGCTGCCGCAGGACACCGTCGACGCGTTTCGTGAATATCTCGTCGGCATCAAGGGACCGCTTACCACCCCGGTGGGCGGCGGCATTTCCTCGCTCAACGTAGCCCTGCGACAACTGCTCGACCTCTTCGTTTGCCTGCGGCCAGTCCAATATTTCGAAGGTGTCCCCTCACCCGTGAAACATCCAGAGAAGGTGAACATGGTGATCTTCCGCGAGAATACGGAAGACATTTATGCCGGGATCGAATACAAGGCCGGCACCTCGGAAGCGGCGAAGGTCCTCGGGTTCCTGGAGAAGGAATTTCCGAAAGCGTTCGAGAAAATCCGTTTCGGCACGAAGGAAAAGGCGGCAGAGTTTTGGAAATCCGTCGGCGCTCCGGAGAAGGACGATGTGATGGTCGGCGTCGGCATCAAGCCGGTTAGCCGTTCGGGCAGCGTCCGGTTGATCCACAGCGCGATCAGTTACGCCGTCCAGAACCAGCGCAAGAGCGTGACCCTTGTCCACAAAGGAAACATCATGAAGTTCACCGAGGGCGCCTTCCGGGACTGGGGTTACGAGATCGCGAAGCAATACTTTGGCGCGGAGGAAATCGACGGCGGGCCATGGTGCAAAATACCGATGGGCAAACCGGGCGCCGGCATCGTCATCAAGGACGCGATCGCGGACATCACTTTGCAGCAGGTCCTGACGCGACCGGAGGATTTCGACGTGATCGCCACTCTGAATCTAAACGGGGATTACCTGAGCGACGCCCTCGCCGCGCAGGTGGGCGGAATCGGGATCGCTCCCGGGGGAAATATCAATTACATCAGTGGCCACGCTGTTTTCGAAGCAACCCACGGCACCGCGCCCAAATACGCCAACCTCGACAAGGTCAACCCGGGCTCGGTCGTTCTTTCGGGTGAAATGATGTTCCGATACATGGGCTGGAACGACGCCGCCGACCTGATCTTGAAAGGTTTGAACGGGGCGATCGCCAGCAAGCGCGTAACCTACGATTTCGCCCGCCTGATGGAGGGCGCCACCGAGATCAAATGCTCCGAATTCGGCGATAATGTGATCGCGCACATGTAAGGCGGGTTTCTTCGCCTTGGTCCGGTGCTGGTCAACGGGAGCGGGCTGATTAACAGAAGGAGACACCCGTTGGGTGCCTCCTTTTTTGTTTGATTGCGAAGGGGCCGTGCAGTCTACGGCCCACGGTCGTAGACCTCGACAATGCCAATGCCGGTGCCGTTGTTCAGCCCGATCAGCAGGGCGGTGTATTGTCCCGGCGCTAACGTCGCCGCCAGAGCGGCTTCCTTTGGATCGGCCGGAGCCAGTCCCGCTGCCGTGATTTCCGCCGCTTGCGCCGAGTTGTCCTGCCAGTCGTTATTCGACAGCAGCAGCGCTCCATTGCTGTCCCGCAGCTCCAGTGTTGGGTCGGCCAGAACCGGCGACAAGCCGAACCCGCTCAAGCTCGGCCCCAGTCCTCGCACTACCACCCGATCGTTCCCGCTGTTATTTCCCAGAATGAATCCCGCTATGACAATGTCCCCTCCCGTGCTCACGAATCCCCGCGTGCTGATATTGCCCAGCTTCCCAGCGGCCTGCCCCAGGTCATACACTTCCACCAGCCCCACTCCGATGGTGTTATTCTTCCCGCGCACCACTCCCGTATAGTTTCCAGGCGCTAAGGTAACGTCGATGGCCGACTCTTTGTCGTCGGTGGGCGCCAGCCCAGTTGCCTCGATCGCCATCTGCTGCGTGTCCTTCCAGTTGTCGTTGGTCAGGGTAACGAAGCTTCCCGGACCATGGAGTTCCAGGACGGGGTCCGGAAGCGGGTTGGTTATCCCAAAACGCGAGAGCGAAGGCCCGATCGCCCGCAGCAGCACATGCTTCGGAGTGCTTCCCGTAATGATGAAGCCTCCAATCCCAACGTTGTCTCCGGTTCGAACCAGCAGCCGGGTCGAGATGTTTTGGAGCTGCGCTGCGATTGGAACGGGCGTCGCACTCGCGGTCGCACTGGCCGTAGCCGTTGGGCTTGCGGTGGCGCTGACCGTGGCCGTCGCTGTTGGCGTCGCCGTGACTATTGGCGTTGCCGTGACTGTCGGCGTGGCCGTAACGGTCGCCGTTGGTGTTGCCGTCACTATCGGCGATGCCGTCGCGGTGGCTGTTGGCGTTGCTGTGACTATCGGCGTTACCGTCGCGGTGGCCGTTGGCGTTGCCGTCACTATCGGCGTCGCCGTAGCAGTCGCCGTTGGCGTTGTCGTCGCGGTGGCCGTTGGCGTTGCTGTTACTATCGGCGTTGGCGTCGCCGTCGCTGTTGCAGTGGGCGTCACCGTTACAGTGGCCGTTGCCGTTGCGCTTGCTGTAGCTGTCGGGGTCGCAGTAGGTGTCGGAGCAATAGTTGCCGTGGCGGTCGGCGTCGGAGAAGCGGTGGCGGTCGCGGTTGGAGAAGCCGTGGCGGTTGCCGTCGGAGTCGACGTCGCGGTGGCCGTTGCCGTCGCTGTTGCCGTCGGAGTAGGAGTGGGAGTTGGCGTCCCGCCCGCTGGTCCGCAAGCCGCGTTTCCGACCACGGTATATCCCCCATCGCCCGAAGAGTCGATGGCCGTGCCTCTGCCGATCGGCTGGTTGGGAGGACCAATAACATTTCTCGCGCTAATCACACCAAGGAAGTCACCAGGCCCGGGGTTTCCGACCGCGCTATTTGCAATCGTGATAACAATGAAGCCGTCCGGAGTGAATGAACCGGTGATTACGGGTGATGGATCGAGGGATGTTCCCTGGACGACGGGCTCATTTCCAGAAGAAGTAACCACCCCATAATCAAAGCTCACTACCGCGCCGTTAGAGCTCATCCCGACGTAATAACGATCCGCGCCCGCGGGCAAAGGCGCCGTGGGCGGAGTCCAAACGATTCTCCATTGCCGCCCGGGAAGCATCGTGGTGAGGTCCGCGACCTTCATCGTGAAGACGAGTTTGTTTGGGCCGCCATTCTGGAAGGGCTCGGAAATGGAAACGGACTGGGCGTCGAGGTCGGCGTTTGTGGTTGGCGAACCAATCTGATCGCCCGTTGGGTCCGTCGAAACGAGGAATCCAGGCGTGCCACAGGAATTGACTGGGGGCGGAGCGCCGATTGGAAATTCTCCACAACTAAAGCCTTCACCGATAGCGTTAACGGCCGTTACTTTATAGAGATAAGCGGTGGTCGGACTGGCCGTTGTGTCAAGATACGAGGTCGTTCCCGCCGGCAACATTACGGGGGCGCCGAATGCACCGCTGCTCGTTCGGCGATAAACGTTGTAACCAACAATCGGCGAGCCCCCATGGTCAGGTTCCGACCAATTGACATGAACGACGTTGGTGGCATCCCGGTAGACGCTGTCCACGCGCGGCGGCGCGGGAGCTACCGGCTCGGGCGGATTGGGATCGAAAGCCGAGAACAAACGTTTCCCGCCGGATTGCCGGGCGATCGACGCCCGTGCGGTATAAGAGTTAGGATGCGCCCCGGTAGGATTGCTCACGCACGAGTCCACACAGCCATCCGGATAACCCACCAGCGTGCGCCCTTGCGCATCCACTGTCTCGTCCATGAAATCGAGCAAGTTGCGATCGTTGGGTGTGCGCATGCAAGCGGTGGTCCCCAGGTTGCAAATCGAGCCACGCTGGACGGGATCGTTCGGCGTTGCGTCCACGGTAGTCCAGGTCAAACCTCCATCGAAGGTCGTAGCGATATACAGATGCCAGGGCGCACTCTGATTGAACGTCGCCTGGTTGGTGTAGTCACCAGGCACAGTCGTCCCGAAAAACGCATATGCCGCGCGGTTATCGTCACCACCAACGACTTCCGGGAAGGTTGAATTTACAACCCCGAAGGCTGTGCCCACATCCTGATCGTTTGTCCAGGTATCGCCCTTGTCGTGCGAGACGGCAATGTGCGCGTGACTGTCCGAAGCCTGGTAACCGAGATAGATTGTGTTACTGGGCTGCCCGACTGGCTTACCAACATTGTTGTCGCCAATGCCCACTGACGGGTCAACCAGGAAGCCGGTCGTGCTGCTGGTCGGCACTGGCTTGACTGTCCAAGTCAGGCCGTTGTCGTTTGAGACCACGACCGCAGCCTTGCCGCCGCAGCTGCGATCCGGCACGTAGACTGTCCCATCTCGCGCCACCTTAACGTGTCCGTGAATGCCGGTGCACTGCGTGGTGTTGTAGATAGGAACACCGGCGCCAAACGTTACCCCGCCGTCATCACTGCGCGCGCAAAACGAAGCGACCGCGTCCTGCGAACAATAATAGACGGCGTTCGGATACGTCGGATGGGGCGGCGGCGGCGGCGTGGACCCCGAGTTATAAGGACCCGCGCCAATCGACTGGTGATCGACACCCGAAGGGATGCCCCCGCCCTGGCTTGGCAGATAGGATCCGCCGTCGTTATCGGTGAAGAAGGTCGTGCTGTCCTGTCCAGTGAGTTGCGACACGAAAGTACGATCCGGCGAGGTATCGCCGGGCGCGCGCATGTGATCGGTGAAGAGGATCGGATCGAGCGACGCAGCCGCAGGCACATTTGTGTTCGTCCAGGTGTCCCTCGCCGGCGATGAACAATCGTCGAATCCAACCCGGATTGAGCTAAAGGACGCCAGATACATCGCGTTCCCCGTAATCCAGTCAGTGCCAAGCGAAGGTTCGCCACCGTTAAAGTTGTTGGTTGCCGGCGGCACGTAGTTCTGGAAACGGGGAACAGCTGTCGCTGTCCCCGGAGTCGCTGTCGGAGAAGGCGTTGGCGTCGGGGTGGGATTGGCGTTGCAGGATTGGTTGCTGCGGATGGGGAAAGGGTTGCCGCCGCGATCGATCGTTGAGGGCGGCGTCCCGGTCGTAGACGGCATTCCATCGAGAATGGCGGTGACCACTCCGCCTGCCGTTTGGGCCACCGCGCCATTCCAATTCGTGAGGGTATGGCTGCCGCCTGCCGGAACCCCGATATTGCCCGGCTTGACGATGATGGTGATTGTCCCGTCCGGATTGTAGTTGCTGCCAGCTTCCGCCGGAGTGGACGAAGTAACGAAACGACCATCCACTTGCCCGCCATTCGCCGCTCCCGCGAGATAACTTTCGAAAGTCGCCGCACCGGCTGCATCGACGACCATTCTCACACCGTAAACGGTGCCGGCCGCCGCGGGCGCTCCGTCCACTGTAAACGACGAATAATAGAAGGAGCTCGGCGTCAGGACACTGAGCGACTGCACCTTGATCGTGAAATAGAGTTTATCGACATTGGGGCCCGGGGTGAACGGATAAGCCACCGAGGTGCGGATAATGTCGTGGTTCGGCTGACCGTCCGTGGCATCGTTCGTCCCGCTGTCGGTGACGACGATAACGCCCGGCGCCGTGCAAGCTGGATCCGGCGTGCCGGTTGGCGTCGCAGTGGCAGTAGCCGTTGCCGTAGGGGTGGCTGTTGGCGCAGGTGTCGGAGTTGAAGTCCCTGTCGGTGTCGGCGTTGGAGTCGGGCTTCCTTGAGGCGGGTCGAATGCGGCAAATAGCCGGCGACCCGTCAGTTGGCGCACGATAGCCGCTTTGTTTGCGCGGCCGGCGTAGGCATTAGCCGCGCTGCAGGCCGGGGTGACACAGCCATCGGCGTAGGCCGCGATGCTGCGACCTTGGCTGTCGACGCTGATATCGTTGAAGTCGAGGAGATTCCTGTCATCGCCGCAGAGGATTCCTCCGAGGCAAATGGATCCCTTTTGAACCGGATCGCCTTCGGTTGCATTCACGGTTACCCAGTGCGCGCCCCGGTCATAAGTGGTGGCGATGTAAAAGTTCCAGATGCCTTGGAACGTCGCTTGGTCCTGGTAGTTCCCGCCGGTCGTGCTCCCGAGAAAGCCGAACGCAGCTCGATCCCCGTCTCCGGCAACAACAGCTGGAAAGACCGCGCTCTTGATCCGGCACGGAGCGTAGTGGTCGCCGGGAGGGCAACCGACCGGGGTCCCAACTTCATAGTCGTTTGTCCAGGTAGTCCCGTGAGTGGTTGAGACTGCAATATGCGGGCGGCCGTCTCCATTCACGTAGCCGAGGTAGACCGTATTATCACTCCCGATCCCGACCGAGGGATCTCCACTTCCCACGCTATTGGGAACCGTGTAGTCAACCCATGTCAGGCCGTTGTCTAGCGAGACAGCCGTGCCCTGACTTCCCGTCCCCGCGCTGCACGAAGAGTTCGGCACATACACGGTCCCGTCGGGGCCCACTTTTACGTGACCGTGAATTCCGCCATAGCATTCGGCGGGATTAAACATGTCGACCCCGGGACCGAAGGTCAGTCCCCCGTCGTCGCTTCGCGAGCACTCGGCGCCACCGGCGACGTTTTGGGAACAATAGTAGAGAGCGTTTTGATATAATGGGTGCGGCGGCGGCGGCGGCACTGCGGAATTATTGTAAGGACCGGCTCCGAGAGTCTCATGATCAGGACCCCATGGTGGTCCTCCGGCCGCAAACTGAGTCCAGGTAGCGCCGTCATCATCGGAATAGGCGGCATTGCTGCCGGCGCCGGCCAGCTCGAGCCCGAAAACGCGACCCGTTTGGTGATCGACAAAGCCAATGGGATCGAGCCCGGGCAAAACAGGGCTGATCATGTCTTCCCAAAGCGCGATCGGCGGAGAAGACGCATCGTCAAAACTAATCCGGAGCTGTTGAGTCCCAGCCGTGAAGAAGACAACTCCGCCCGTGTTCACCAAATCGTGCTTGAGCCCCGGGACACGCGGCAACCAGTCAACGCCGATCGAGGGCTCGCCCGCACTATTTCCAAGAGCAGACGGAGAGATATGGTTCGAAAATGCCGGAGAAACTCCGGGATCGGTTGGCGCCACCGGAGGAAACGGAACAAGGCTGACTGATCCCGTAATGCTCAGGCCTTGGGGGTTGAACGGGACTATGCGGATCGTATACAAGCCGTCTATCGCCGGGATGAGAACAACGTCAGGTTGCACGTAAGTCATATTCCCAAGGCTCTTGGCGATAAGAGTGCCGGTCGCCGTCGTTCCCGCGAAGACATAGAGGTCGAACTGCGCCTCACCCAGCTCGGGCCAGCCCACCGCAATCCGAATGTATTTGCTCGCCGTGGTGGCCGCACCGAGCCCGGACACAGTGAGCGCGTACTCGTCACAAGGCTGCGCGGGAGGATTGCAATCCGGAGTGCCGTCCACCTGGGAAGAAGGATTGGCGATGAGATAGGGCCCGCCGGTGAAGGCAAGCGGCCCGCTCGATTCGGTCAGCACACCGTTGTTTGGAGTCGTATCGGCGAAACCAATCAACGCCAGAAACACACCCATCGAACCGAGGACAAATGCGAAGAAAATACGTGGATTGAAAAGGCCGGATTCAGAGGACGACTTCTTTTTCATGGGATCTTTCCTGTTAGGCGAGGCCGCTACGCTGCAGTTTGGAGTTTCCTCGACGGCCAAATTTCGAAACCGAATGATTGCGAAAAGCTTCTTTTGGATGAGCGAGTGCTTGATCCGTGCTCAGCGGAATGCCGAGGCTTTGCCCCAGCGATTCCTCGTCGTCCTTCCCTTAATGCGAGCAAGGGACGCATGAGGTAATGCTGAACGGTTCCAAAACGGAGTGCTTTCGCATGTTTTCTCCAAACGTTGGGGCGACTTAGCCTAGTTCGGAGAACAGGGGGTGGATCGGATGCCAATTTTTTGTATTCGAGCCGCTCCAGAGATCATGAAGCAGCTCCACGCGAGGGAAAGTCTTGCCCACATGACGCAAATGTAATTTTCCATCTGCGCCGTAACGGCACACAACATCGTATCTGCCGTCCCCCACGAAACTCTCCGCTGGCCGGAACAATCATTGTTTCAATAGCGGTTCCCTTTCTGTTAGAAATCGCCATGGCTTCGTCACCTCTTTGGGCGCGCTTTCAAAAGCATTTCCTGCGTTACGCCGATCTGGATTTCTCCATCGACATCAGCCGGATGCGTTTTCCGGATGACTTTTTTTCCAAAATGCGGCCGCTTGTGGAAAAAGCGTTTGCCGCGATGCGGGAACTTGAGGCCGGCGCAATCGCGAACCCGGATGAGGAACGAATGGTCGGCCATTACTGGCTGCGAGATGCAAAACTAGCACCGACCCAGGAACTTCGCGCCGAGATCGAGGAAACGAACGCGCGCATCAAACAATTCGCGACCGACGTCCATGCAAAGAAGATTGCGCCGCAAAAAAGCGACCGGTTCAAACATGTTTTGCTTGTCGGCATCGGCGGTTCAGCTCTCGGCCCGCAATTCATTGCCGATGCCCTGGGTCATGCGACAGACCCGATGGATATTCATTTTCTCGATAATACGGACCCGGACGGATTCGATCGTGTCTTCAGCCGGATCGGAAAGCACCTGGCTCACACCCTGACCGTCGTCATCTCGAAGTCGGGCGGCACCAAGGAGACGCGCAATGGGATGCTCGAGGCCGCGGCGTTCTACGAGAAAGCCGGTCTCGATTTCGGCAAACATGCCGTCGCTGTGACGGGGATTGGCAGCGAACTCGACAATTACGCGAAAAAGAATGGATGGTTGATGCGTTTCCCGATGCACGATTGGGTCGGCGGGCGCACCTCAATCATGAGTGCCGTCGGTTTGGTGCCAGCCGCCCTGGAAGGATTCGATATCGACAATTTTCTCGCCGGCGCCGCGGCGATGGACTCGAAGACTCGAACGGCCGAGCCCGCCCAAAACGCCGCCATGCTCCTGGCCTTGATGTGGCATTACGCGGGGAATGGGCGTGGGGAAAAAGACATGGTCGTCCTGCCTTATAAAGACCGGCTCATGTTGTTCAGCAAATATCTGCAGCAACTGGTGATGGAGTCGTTAGGCAAGGAAAAGGATCTTGCGGGCAACGTGGTCCACCAGGGGATAGCCGTCTATGGGAACAAGGGCTCGACGGATCAGCACGCCTATGTCCAGCAGCTTCGCGACGGCGTATTGAACTTCTTCGTCACGTTTATCGAGGTCCAAAAGGATCGGGCCACGCCGCGGTTCGAAGTGGAGGAGGGCGTGACCAGCGGCGATTACCTTCAGGGCTTTCTCCGCGGGACCCGCGCCGCGCTTTACGAGAGCGGGCGCGAGTCGATTACGATCACGATCCCGGAAGTAAACGCCTTCTGGGTCGGCGCGCTGATCGCTCTTTATGAACGCGCGGTGGGCTTTTATGCGACGCTCGTCAACATTAACGCCTACCATCAGCCCGGAGTTGAAGCGGGGAAAAAGGCGGCCACGCGGGTGCTCCACCTCCAGAGTCGCGTCGAAAAGAGTTTAGGCAGTGGGTCCGGAAAGACAGCGGAGGAAATTGCGGGAGAACTGGAGGCCGATCCGGAAGATGTTTTTCACATCCTGCGTCACCTGGCGGCAAACAACCCGGGCATCCATGTTTTCGGCGGCCCAACGATTTCCGCACAGAAATTCTCCCGCGTGCCGTAGAACAGGCTCCGCATTGGAGCCGGCCCGCCTCCGTGCCGGTGGCGTAATGGATGTTGTTGTTTGCTAGCGCTGTCCGCCAGCCTTGCTAAGTTGCGTTCCGTTTCGAAAATGGCTCAATCCGCGAAATCAAATCCAGCTCCCGGCTCCGACCTTCAGGTCTCCATGCCGAACGTCGTCCGATTTGTCCGCCAGCTGGCCCACGATCTCCGCAACGATCTGAATGCCGCTGAACTGCAATCGGCTTATTTGATTGAGATCGCGGAGAACGATGAAATCAAGGAAGAGGTCAAACGTCTCCGTGGGATGATCGCCCAAGTGGGCGGGCATCTCCAAGGCGTGACCGCCTCGCTGAGCCAGACGAAGCTCACTCCCATCTCCTACAGCGCCGCGGAGTTTGTGGAGGATTTGCGCCAAAAACTGAGCGTCGATTATCCCGATCAAAGCGCAAAAGTACAATGGAACGTCGCCGCTGGGGATTTGACCCTGCAGATCGATCCCCAATTCCTGTTACCCGCCGTCGCTGAATTGTTTACGAATGCGTTCCGGCACGAGCCGGCAGATGGCGTCATCTCCGTGGAGACGCATCCGGAAAACGATCGTTTTGTTCTGACGATCCGCGAACCGAAGCGAACCTTCTCGCGTTCGACCGACGACTGGGGCCGGGAACCGTTTCGCACCGTCCGCCAGGGCCATTATGGACTGGGCCTCCACCGGACCCGAACCATCTTGGAAGCCCACGAGGGGCAGCTTAGCGCCCGTTATGACCTGGCCGCTTCATCCCTGGTTACGACTGTTTCGCTTCCCGCTACTCCGGCCGGTTCGTAGTCGCTAAAAACAGGTCGCAACACACTTCCAATGAATGAAAACAAGTGTGCGCACGTCGATTGCTCTTTCTGTTTGGGCTTCCCGGCCCAAGAATGAAAACTCCCACGACGCAAACCATGACCGCTGAAAACCGGCGCATTCTGATTATTGACGACGAGCGACCGATTCTCCTCACTCTCGAGGCGCTCCTCGGCCGCCATGGTTATCAGACCCAGACGGCCGCGACTGCTTCCTACGGGCTGCGGGTGCTCAAGGAGGATCCTCCCGCTGTTCTGTTGCTCGACCTTCAGTTGCCCGATGCGAATGGCCTGGAGATGCTCGAACAAATCAAAAGCGAACATCCTGAGACCCAGGTGATTATTCTCACCGCGCACGATTCGCTTAATAACGCCATCGAATCCATCAAACGCGGCGCTTACCATTTCATCAGCAAGCCGTATGCGCCTGAGGAGCTGCTCAGTCTGATCGAAAAGGCTCTCGAAAAACAATCGCTTCTGCGGGAGACGGAACAGCTCCGGAAAAAAACGAAACAGCTGGAGAAACGGCTCGAAATCGCGGAAACCCGCCTGGCGCCGGTGATGAAAAGCAAATCGATGCAGGAAATCGAGGAGTTGATTGACGCGATGGCGCCGTCAGAAGCGAATGTCCTCATCACCGGCGAGAGCGGCGTGGGCAAGGAAGTCATCGCGAATGTCATCCACAGCCGCAGCCGGCGCGCCGAAAAGTTGATGATAAAACTGAACTGCGCGGCTTTTCCCCAGGCCATGATTGAGTCCGAACTATTCGGCTACATGAAGGGAGCGTTTACCGGCGCGGTGAACGACTTTCCCGGGATGATCGCGGCGGCCGCAGGCAGCACCTTGTTTCTCGATGAAATTTCCGAAATGCCGGCGGAGTTGCAGACCCGTTTTCTCCGCGTGCTCCAGGAACGGGAGTACCGTCCGCTCGGCAGCACCAAAACGCTGAAAGCCGACTTCCGGGTGATCGCGGCCACGAACCGGCCGATTTCGAGAGCGCTCACCGAGAATCGGTTGCGCGCCGATCTCTATTATCGTCTCAACACCTTTCAAATCGAGATTCCGCCGTTGCGCGAACGAAAGGAAGATATTCCGCCCCTTGTCGCGACGTTCTTGAAACAATTCGCCCAGGAATTGAACAAGCCCGAGCCGGAGATCGTGCCGGAAGCGTTTCAAAAGCTGCTGGACTATGCCTGGCCGGGAAACGTCCGCGAGCTCCAAAACGCCTTGGAATATGCCGTCGTCCTCGCCCGCAAGGAACAAATCACCGTGAAAGAATTGCCGGCGGAGGTGCAGCTTCCCGCCGCGCTTCAGCAGGCGGATCGAAACAGCAATGGCGTGGCGGGCGTGCAAAATCTCGACGATCTCGAGCGCAACGCCATTATCCAGGCCCTGGCCCAATGCCACGGGAACAAAAAAAAGGCGGCCCAGATCCTCGGCATCCAGCGTCCGACGCTTTACAACAAGATGAAGCGCTACGCGATAGAGCTCTAAGGATTTTCGAATTTCGATTTTCGAATTTCGATTGAGCGGCGAACTTCTCGCCGAGGCTTATTCGAAAATCGCCAATCGAAAATCGAAAATTCACCGATGCCCGCTTCTCGCCATCTCGGAAAAGTCCTGGCGCATGCCGAACGTGAGCTCGCCGGCATCCGGACGATGCAGGCGCCGGAATCGCTGCCGCTTTATAAGAAATTCCTGAAGATCGAGGAGCATCGGCTTCGACTGCGCCACCAGTACGGCGGCGGCGGCCGGGAAATTTGCGCGCTTCGCGTCGAACTCATCGATGTTTTGCTCCGCCACATTTTTGCCGCAGCCGCAAACTTCGCGGAAAAAGCCAAGGGCACATCCCCTCGCCCGCTGACTGTCATTGCCCTCGGCGGTTACGGCCGCCGGGAGCTCAATCCTTTTAGCGACGTGGACATCATGTTCCTCCACAATCACAAACGGGGCGGCGTTTCTCCCTATGTGACCCACGTGGTCGAGCAGGTCCTTTATCTCCTCTGGGACGTTGGCTTCAAGGTCGGCCACTCGACCCGTTCCATTCCCGAAGCGATCCAGCTCGCGAACACTGACATGCTGACGAAGACCGCCATGCTCGAATCGCGGCAGCTGACGGGCGACCCGGAACTCGCCCGGCGCTTTCGCGCCGCTTTTCGAGCGAACTGCGTCCGGGGTTACGAACGGGAATACGTCGAGCTGCGCATGCAGGACCAGGCGACGCGCCATGCGAAATTTGGCAACAGCGTTTACGTGCAGGAGCCGCATCTCAAGAGCGGCTGCGGCGGCTTGCGTGACTATCAAAATCTTCTTTGGATGAGCTTTTTCAAGGAAGGCGCTTTGACCACCACTCATCTTGTCGGCAAGGATTGGTTGAGCGAGCCGGACCGCCGCCGGATCGAAGCGGCCTACGATTTTCTTCTCCGTCTTCGCACCGATCTGCACTACGCGACCGGCCGCGCCACCGACACACTGCATTTCACTATCCAGGATCAGATCGCGCAACGGCTTCGTTATCCGCAAAAGCGAGGCGGGCTCCGGAACGAGGCCTTGCTGAAGGATTACTACGAACACACCCGCAATATCTTTAGGGTGACCGAGCGGATCACGGAGCTATTCGCGAGCGGACGCTCCTCCCGGACGACACGGTCGCTCTTTAGTTTTTTGCCCCGTTTGAAAACGCGATCGGAACGGCTCGGTCTTTTTCGCATTCACCAGGGCCAGCTTTTCGCCCAGCGAATCGACGTTTTGGAGAAGAACCCACCCGCCATGATGGAGGTGTTCCGGATCGCTCAGGAACGCCACCTCGATCTTAGCCCCGACCTCTCCGACCTCTTTACCCGTAATCTCGGGCTCGTCACCGGCACCTATCGGAATGCCCGCGGCCCGCAGGAAGTTTTCAAGGGAATCATGTCTCGCAAAGGCGAAGTCGGGCGCGTCTTGCGAATGATGCACCGGGTGGATTTTCTGGGGCGATACGTCCCGGAGTTCGGTCAGCTCACCTGCCTGGTGCAACACGAGTTCTTTCATCGCTACACCGCGGACGAGCACACCCTCGTCTGCATCGACAAGCTCGATCAGGTGATCCAAACCGAGAATCCGAAGCTAAGGGCCTACCGGGCGTTATTTCAAGAATTGGAAGATCCCTTTGTCCTCTACCTGGCGCTCCTTCTCCACGACACCGGGCGAGGCGTCGGGGCACGCCCCCATTCGGAGGCGAGCGCGCTTTTTGCCCAGAACGCCTCGGTGCGGTTTCGCCTTTCCTCGTCGCAACGGCGCAGCCTCGTCCTGCTCGTCGATCATCATCTCACCCTCTCGAACATGGCCCAGCAAAGAAACCTCGATGATCCGGAAACGGCGGTGGAATTTGCCGGGATTGTGCGGGACCAGAAAAACCTCGACGCCTTGATGCTGCTCACTCTCGCCGATGGACAGGGCACGAGCGCGGACGCGTGGTCGGACTGGAAAGAAACACTTGTCTGGCATCTTTATCACGCCACGTCGCAATACCTTTCCGATCAGGAGGCCTTTTACGAGCAAACGAAGATCGAGCGGGAACGGTTGCAAAAGAACATCACCGAGAAACTGGGCGAGGAATACGCCGAGGAAGTCGAGGCCCATTTCGAGTTCATGCCGGACAATTATTTCCGCGCCTTTGAGGTCGAGGAAATTGCCTCGCACCTGAAACTTTTCCGCCAGTTTTTGGAAAGCCTCTATCTCCGGGACGAATCGCCCCTGGCCCCGGCGGTCGCATGGCAGGCTTTTCCGCAGCAGGGCCACAGCCTCGCCACCTTTTGCGCCTGGGACGCTCGCGACCTTCTCGCGAAAATCGCGGGCTCGTTTGCCGTCGTTCCGCTCAATATTCTGAGCGCGGACATTTACACCCGCGGAGACAACGTCGTGCTCGACATCTTTCGCGTTTGCGATCCGAAATTTCGCGCCGTCACGGATCGGCGGGACCAGGCGCACGTGGAATCGATTTTGCGCAAGGCGGTGGCAGAGGAGAATTTCGATTTCGCTCCGCTGCTGGATCAAGCTCGGGACAGAATTGCGAAACGTGGTGGCCACGGCATGGATTTTCCGACGCGCATCACGATCGAAAACAAGACGCATCCAGCGTACACCCTCATTCAAATTCAAACTCCGGATCGACTCGGCTTGCTCTACGAATTGGTCTCGGCCTTTGGAGAGGAACACGTTTCGATCGCCCTTTCCCGGATCAGCACGGAGAAAGGCGCGGCGATCGACACTTTTTATGTCGCCGATCGTGCCACCCGCGGGAAGATCACCGACTCGTCCCGGATCGCCGCCTTGCTCGAGCGGCTCCAGCGAGCGGCTGTCGGCAAAGCGGCTTGGGAGAAGGAACATAATTCCCGCTAGCCGGGGCCGCCTTTCCGTTTAGTTTTCCGTTCTTCTGCCGATGAATGCCCTGATTCTTGCCGCCGGTTACGCCACCCGTCTTTATCCGTTGACTGAGCATAAGGCGAAACCGCTCCTCGAAGTCGCGGGGAAACCGATGATCGATTGGGTCCTGGACAATCTCGCGCCGGTCCCCGATCTCGAAACCGTTTACGTCGTCACGAACCATAAGTTCGTGAAGGATTTCCGGAGCTGGGCGGAAACCTACAGCCGGAAAAAACCGCGGTTCAAAATCCAGATCATCGACGACGGCTCGACCAGCGATGCGGACAAACTCGGCGCGATCGGCGATATTTGTCTCGCAATTACCCGGCACGAACTCGGGAACGACGATCTGATTGTGGTCGCAGGCGACAATCTCTTTAGCGAGCCGCTGGCGGATTTTGCGCGGGCCGCGAAAAACTCCGAAGCGATGCTGGCGACGTACGACGTCGGCGACCTGGAAGCGATGAAGAAATACGCGAGCATCACGACCGATGCGGACGGAGTGATAACCCAGTTCGAAGAAAAGCCACCCGACCCGAAAAACACGATGGCCGGAATTGCGCTCTATTATTATTCGCGCGCAGTCGTCCCGCTCTTCACAACCTACATCGCCGCCGGGAATAATCCCGATCAACCCGGCCGCTTCATGCAATGGCTTTACCAGCGCAAATCCGTCAGGACGTTCCAGATCAGGGGTACCTGGTTCGACATCGGGAGCAAAGAAACGCTGGAAGAGGCGAACGAAATCTTCGCGCGGTTCAGATAGTCATCCCGAGCGAAGTCGAGGGACCCCGTTG
>JBAPMH010000489.1:0-10973 GCA_049278515.1 Chthoniobacterales bacterium | reverse complement strand
GCGCAAACTACAGGGCATTGATCCGATGAAGGAAGAAAGAGAATTCACCATTCGCAGCTACCGGGCGTCCGACCGCGGGGCCGTCCGGCGTTTGTGCTGCCAGACCGGTTTTCTGGGCGAACCGATCGATCCGGTGTATCAGGACCACGAGCTCTTCGCGGATTTTCTGACGACCTATTACACGGACAAGGAACCGGAATCCTCGTTTGTTCTTGAGATCGACGGAGAGATTCGCGGCTATTTGCTCGGTTCGCGCAAGCCGCTCTGGAACCAGTTCTATGCTTTCCGTCAGAATGTCCGGCTCTTTCTGCGCGCGCTTTGGCGTTACCCGCGCTACGACCTGCGTTCCCGGCGATTCATCCGCTGGATGATCAGCCACGGCTGGCGGGAAGTCCCGGCCGCGCCCCGGCGCACCCCACATTTTCACATCAACCTGCTGCCGGACGCGCGCAAGATGTCGACGACGCGCGCGCTGATGAGCGCTTATCTGAGTTATCTTTATCGGAGCGGCGAAAAACACGTTTACGGCCAGATCGCAACGTTCCAGAACCGGCGCGGCGAAAGGATGTTCGAGCGCTACGGCTTTAAGGTCCTGAACCGGGCCGAAATCACCAAATACAAGGCGTATTACCCCGAATCGGTTTATCTCAGCACGGTCATAAAAACTCTCGAGACCGCCGAGCCGCTCAGCGTGGACGTCAGATCACGCATGTGAGAGCGGGACCGCACAAGTCAGTGTTTGAACGTGACTACCAAGGTTACGACCGCAACGAGTAGCGCCAGGACACCAACGGCAATCCCGACCGCCCATTCCATTGTTCGAACCTCCCTGGTCAACGCGGCGACATTAGCGCTGAGCGAGCGGAGCGTGGTTAGAACCTCGGAAAAAGCGAGGCCTTCTGTTTCAGTGATAAACGCGATGTCGTCGGCAGAGAGTTCCATTTTGTCTTGAAACGGGCCGCAGTACGTTTTTGTAGACGCTTCCTCGAGGCGATGAAATTCAACTGAAAGGAAAGTATCCTTGTGACCTAGGGTAATCGGCTTCGGAGAAAGGTTTGTTAGTCCGACTACGAGCCGGCCGTGGTAACCCGGGTCGATCTGAGCGCCAGTGGTTGCGATAAGCCCCTTTCTTGCATATTTCGACCGAAGTCCGAACCGGGCGGCGTGCTGTGGGCTCAAACGAAGTTCCTCAAACGTCAGGACCACCGCAAAATCGCCTGGTTCGATGATCAGAAATCCATGATCGGCGATGTTGACGACTCGTTTACTGGTCGTCGTGACGCCCTGGGTCCCGACGCGGAGATCGTAGCTCGCAGCTTCAACGAGTTTGTCATCGAATGGATTGATGACGAGTTCGCCTCGACGGACCGCTTCTTCGATCTGTTTGTTGGTGAGAATCATGTTTTCGGCCGAAGCTCGATTCCGTTCCGGGCAAGAAGGTCTTGATTATGCCAGATCCATTCGCGCAGGATCCACGAAGAAACCTCGGCGCGAGTCTGCCCGTGGATACTCAGGGTCGCCATTTCATCTAGCACGCGACGGGTTGTCGGATCGACCGTACACTGCACTTTCAAGCCGGCAATCGTTCTGGGCATGAGGCTAGTCTATTCAGAATCTTGGTGGAATCCAATTAGAATCTTGACAGCATCACGGGGTATTGTACGCTCCGCTGGATGCCGACCCCGCCGCTGACTCTTTTGGTGCTGCCGTTCGCTTTCCAGTTGCACACTGAGGGTTGCCGTGCTCTCTCGTGTTTCCCCGTTGAGACCGATTACCGAAAATGCAGAAACCATTTACGTCATTGACGGACCTTCCGCCGTCGCGCGCGGCGGCGTCTGGGCTTTTGGCATCCGAAAAGCTGAAATCACCCGGATCAGAGAGCGAGCCACGTGGGTACGCCTCGTCCAATTACTGATGATCGTATCACCTGGGCTAATAACCGCAGAACGCATATTCCGAGGCGTAAAGCGTCCGCTGTGCGAAGGGGAAGACATGACAGCGGACGAGAAGAAACTAACGTTCACCTGGAAGCCTGTCTGCGATTACGATTGGGAGGAGCGGCACCGGTTTTACGCGGACGAGATCAGACAACGAGCTGCTCCGCCGGGAAAAGTTTTTGTCGTGACGACCACGCCCAACACGAATAGAACAGCCTATCCTTCGATCGATTGCTGGATCAATCGCTGGAACTGGGTTGAAGAATCGCTGACGCTTGCGGAGGCGCCGGTCGATCATGAAACTCGCTACACAGAACGCCTAAAATGAAACCGACAACCAAGCCCATAACCGTCACTGACCTCTTGGGAACAGAACCGGCGACATTTAGACCTGTTGCTTATTACGATTCGCATATGGATTGCATCCGAATTGAACTTCGGGATTGCAGTATCACTGAGCGGCGGTTCGACGAGGTTCTTACAGTATTGTACGACAATTATCCCGAGGTGAACCAGCATGATCGCGCGGGACTGATGATTAAGGGAGTCAAACACCTCTTTAAGGAACTGAATCTGCCGACCGAGGGCATTGTCAAAGTGACTGAAGTTCTCGACAAGCTCGCTGAAAAATATCCGAACGTCGTCGATAAGGAAGTGTGTCGCGTTGTGGCCGATATCGAGCTGACCGTAGACCTCGACGAGGCAATCGCGGCGTAAACTGCGACCGGGCTTAGCCAGCGAGGATGGGCCGCTTGCCGCTTGTCGCGGTCGGGGCTGTGGATTACACTTGCGCCCGTTATTGCCGGCATAGCTCAGTTGGTAGAGCAGCTGATTTGTAATCAGCAGGTCATCGGTTCGAGCCCGATTGCCGGCTCTCTTTCGTAATACTGGGCGCCACTAGCTTCACTCAAATTCGCCGGGACTCCCGGACGCTTTGTCGGTTCCAAGAGCCTCAAAAACAGCCCCATCTTCCCCGGATTTTCGCGTGCCGCCACGCCTTTTGTTTGGCGGTTGGTGCGGCCAATAGGAGATATTATTATTTCAACCCCTAATCAAGCCGACCGGAACACAAAACTCTAGATTGCTCTCATTACTCTGCCACCCGCTCGGATAAAGTGTCGAGGGCATATCCTGATTTAATGCTTTTTGGCGTTCCATATCTGCTGCCAATCCCGTGATTCTTAGCGATCACCGATAGGGGCGCGAGGTCAGAGGCGTATCCAATCAGCATTTCACCCAAAACCCCTTTTGGCGCGGTTAAGGAAATCAGGGGATGGCACCGCTCAAGTCTGGCGGCACTTCAATGTTTACGTTATGTGGAGTTGCTTTTTTAGGTTATGTCCTCTGAATCCATAACGGGGAGCATGAATCAGGTCGACATCAGGCCAAAGCGTTTTCGTATCGCACTCTCGTTTGCCGGAGAGAAGCGTGATTTCGTTGCAGCGGTCGCGGCCATTCTCGCAAAACGCTTCCTCAAAGAGAAGATTCTCTACGACAAATTTCACAGGGCCGAATTCGCGCGTGACGATCTCGCCGGCCATTTGACGAAGCTCTATCGCGATGAGTCTGACCTGATCGTCGCAATCTTGTGCCCCGATTACGACAAGAAGGAATGGTGCGGCTTGGAATGGAAAACTATCCGTGGCCTGCTCAAACATCGCCGAGCAGATGAAATTATGTTCACTCGCTTCAAGAACGTTGAGCCCAAGGAGCTTGAGGGCCTTGCCGGTTATATCGAGCTCGACCACGAAACACCCATAACAGCCGCTGCCCTCATCCTCGAACGTCTCGCGCTGAATGAGGGGAAGCGCCGGGAATACTACAAGAGGGATGTCATGACCCTCCTCACACCCATCGCGAACAATCTCCCGCGTCTACAACCTTTCTTCGGACGCGAAAAACAACTTGCGGACATTAAGGCGGCCCTTTCTCATGACGCTCGCGTTTGGGGTACACTAATTGATGGCGGCGGCGGAATCGGGAAGACGTCCCTCGCGGTCCGGGCTGCCCATGAATGCACGCTGACAGACTTCGAGCGCATTGTCTTCGTCTCCGTAAAACAGTGCGAGCAGGACGATTACCGACTGCGCCCACTTGATGGCTTCGCACTTTCGAGCTGGCTGGAAATGCTCAATGAGATTGGTAGCGAACTGAGGTTAGAGGAGGTTTTAAAGGCACCGGAAAAGGAACGCGCATATCGTCTTCGTGATGCGCTGAAAGGGCGCCGCGTCTTGCTCTTGTTGGATAATTTGGAGACTCTAACAGAGCGGGAGCAGAACGAGCTCTTCACTTTTTTGGAATTTCTGCCCGCCGGCTGCAAGGCATTGCTCACCAGTCGTGTCTTTGCCGGAAATAAGGTGCAGGCGATTGACCTTGACGAACTGGACCTTCCTTCGGCTCTAAAGCTGCTCGCGGAAATCGCGCTGCACAGCCCCGCCCTAGCCGCATCTACCGACGAGCAGCGCGCCCTCCTTTACAAAGACACAAATGGAAATCCGCTACTTCTGCGCTGGGTGGCTGGACAAGTCGGCACCGGCGACTGCACCTGCATAGCCGATGCACTCACGCGCCTGCGCGATTGCCCATCTGGGAATGATCCGCTCAACTTCATTTTCGGCGACATCCTCGGCGAGCTGGTCGCCCAGGATGTGCAGGTCGTTGCTACGCTTTCCCATCCGGCACAGCCAATCCCCGTGGAGGCGGTTGCGGAAATAAGTGGTATGCCACTTGAGCGCACGCGCACCGTGTTGAAAGACCTGACCAATCGTCCCCTTGTCGTCGCCCAACAAAACGAGCAAGCTTACGCTCTCCTGCCAATGGTCGCCGACTTTGTGCGGCACAAACGGCCGCAGGTGGTCGCGGAGATGGGCAACCGGCTGGAGCAGCGCGCCCATGCGCTCATCGTGGAGAATGGCTACCAAGCGTACGATCGTTTTCCAGTCCTTGACGCCGCTTGGCACTCCGTCGCCCCAGCATTGCCGCTCTTCCTTGCGGGGCCGAATCCTCGGTTGCAGACCGTCTGCGATGCGCTAACCGACTTCCTCGAATTTACGGGTCGTTGGGATGAGTGGCTCTCGCTCAGCCGACGCGCGGAAGCTAGAGCTGTGGCAGCAGGTGATCACGCTAAGGCAGGCTGGCGCGCCAAAGACGCGGCGTACGCTCACTTTCTGCGCCAAGAGGCCGACGGGGTGCTCGCGTATGCCGACCGCATGGCGGAGCATTGGCGGGAGGCCGAGGTTGGCGCGAGCGAGCACGCAACCGCCATCCGCTTTAGGGGCCTTGCTTACCAGTTGAAGAAGGATTACCCAGTCGCGATCGTCGCCTATCGCCAGGCACTCGATCTGCATCGGAGCGTGTCCGCGGAAAGCGTGGAGGTCGCCATCGACCTGAACTCCATAGGCGTGGCCGAGCAGCTAGGCGGTAATTTTGCAGCGGCAGACCTCGCCTATCGCGATGCACTACAGGTTGCCCGTGCAGTAGATTTTGTTGAAGGTGTGGCTAGTTATACGGGTAATCTAGCGGCGTGCGCGGCCGCTCAGGAAGACTGGCCAAGGGCGGAAACCCTGGCCCGAGAAGCCCTGCCATTGGCCGAAAGGGTGGGCCGCGAACAATTAATCGCTAACAACTGCCATCGCATAGCCCAAGCTCTCCTGCGTCAAGGCATGGTCACCGAGGCGCAGTCCCATGCCCGCCGTGCCGTGGAAATCTACGGCAAACTCGGTTCGCCCGACCTCGCCGCCGCCCGCGCCACTCTCTCGGAATGCGAGAGTTGACTTTTTGTCATCCCCCCGCGGTTCAGAAGCATACGCGACGGTTCCGCCTCAGCGCGCGCAGGAGGAGCCATCTTGCCGCGCGGCTCGGCACGATGGCATTAACTGTTCCTATGGTAAGCAGCCGGGCGGCTGATCAATTTGGAACATTACGAAACAGTCTGGAAAAGGTATACATACAAATTTGTAATCAGCAGGTCATCGGTTCGAGCCCGATTGCCGGCTCGGTTTTGCAAAGCGCTTCAAACGGCGTCTCATTTCCGCCTCACTGATGACTGCCGCCGACCACCTCGATTCGCTGGAAAATCACAGCGTCTTTATCTTGCGCGAGGCCCATCACGCTTTCCGCAACCTGGCGATGCCGTGGTCGATGGGGAAAGATTCGAACGTCCTTCTCTGGCTGTCGCTCAAGGCCTTTTTTGGCACGGTGCCGTATCCGCTTCTCCATATCGACACGACCTACGAGTTTCCCGAGATGCTCGAATTCCGTGAATGGGCCATCAAAGAATACGGCATCAACGTTATCGTGAAGGTGAACACGGAGGCTCGAGCGCGCGGGGTGGGGTACGAGACCCACGATCCGGTCACGGTCACGCACGAACTGAAAACAGTCGCGTTGAAGCAGGCGCTGGCCGAGCACAAATGGGACGCACTCATCACCGGGATCCGCCGCGACGAAGATGCCACCCGGGCCAAGGAGCGTTATTTCTCTCCGCGCGATGCCGATTCGGAATGGCATTACAAGCACCAGCCGCCCCAATTCTGGGGACAGTTCGCGATCAAAAACGCGCCCGGCGAACATGTCCGCGTCCAGCCGCTGCTCGACTGGACCGAGGTCGATATCTGGCGCTACATCCAGCGGGAACAAATCCCGATTCCGCCTTTGTATTTCGCGCGGGACGGCAAGCGCTACCGTTCGTTAGGCTGCACCCCGATCACGCACCCGATTCAAAGCAACGCCAGCACGATTGACGAAATCATCGCCGAACTGGAAGCGACCCGCACCAGTGAGCGCGCGGGACGCGCCCAGGACCATTACGAACCGCACGCGATGCAAAAGCTGCGCGCGAAAGGGTTTATGTGAAACCGGAAAGCGTAAGGAAACCGGAGACCGGAGACCGGAAACCGGAAAGCAAGGAACAGCCGAACCGCGATTTTCGTGAACGAACGTTCCAATTTGGCATTCGATGCGTGCGTCTTGTTGAGAGTTTGCCGAAGGCAATGCCAGCCCAAGTAATTGGGCGACAGCTTTTGCGCGCCGGGACAAGCGTCGGCGCAAACTATCGTGCGGCAGTGCGCGGCCGATCTCGCGCCGACTTCATTTCGAGAATGGGAATTGTCGAGGAAGAGTGCGACGAAGCGCTCTATTGGATAGACGTTCTTGTTGAACTTAGAACGGTTTCGCTCGCGCGCGTCGAGGAATTGCGCCAGGAGGCCAACGAAATCATTGCAATTACCGTTTCCTCGATCAAAACCGCAAGGAAAGGAGCGCGCAGGTAACATGTGCTCCAAGTAACCATGGCAGAATCTCGCTCTCCGGTTTCCGGTCTCCGCTCTCCGGTCTCGCTCAAGATCGTCTTCGTTGGCCACGTGGATCACGGCAAGTCGACTTTGATCGGCCGGATCCTGGAAGGGACGGGTTCGTTGCCGGACGGAAAACTGGACGCACTTCGCGCGAGCTGCGCGAAGGAGGGCCGCCCGTTCGAATACGCGTTTGTCCTCGATGCGCTTGCGGAAGAGCAGCAGCAGAACGTGACGATCGACACTACGCAAATTCAGTTCCGCACCCCGAAGCGAAGCTACGTCATCATCGACGCGCCGGGGCACGAAGAGTTCCTGAAGAACATGATCACCGGGGCAGCGAGCGCCGATGTGGCGGTGATGGTGGTCGCGGCGGACGAGGGTGCGCGCGAGCAAAGCCGGCGGCATGGCCAATTGCTGGGGCTCCTGGGGATTCGACAGGTGATCGTTGCGGTCAATAAAATGGACCTGGCGAATTACGCGGAAACGCGGTTCCGGGAGATCGAACAGGAATTTAGCGGTTTCCTCGAAAGTCTGGGATTGAGTGCTCGCGCCTTCATTCCAATCTCGGCCAGAGGAGGTGCGAACATTGCGCGAAAGAGTGATGAGCTGGCCTGGTTCACCGGTCCCACCTTGCTGGAGGCGATCGAAAGTTTTGAAGAGGTTCCATCAGCGGCGCAGCAGCCGCTCCGTTTCCCGGTGCAGGATGTTTACCGGATGGGAAACCAGCGGATCGTTGCGGGCCGGATCGAATCCGGGACCGTGCGGGTAGGCGACCAATTGCTCTTCTCGCCGCGTCACAAAACCGCGCGGGTAGCGACGATCGAACGCTGGCCGGGTTCAGGGTCTGAGGCGGCTGTCGCGGGAGAGTCGGTCGGGCTCACTTTGCGCGACCACATCTTTATCGAGCGCGGGCACGTCGGGTCGCACCCGGTCGATGGCCCCATCGAATCTAACCGGATCTACGCGAAAATTTTTTGGATCGGGCCGGAACCACTCCGGGTCGGCGCCCGCTATCGGCTGAAGCTCGTCACGCAGAGCGTGGACTGCCAGGTGGTCGCCATCGCGAATGTGATGGATGCCGCGACCCTCGATCCGGCCGCTTCCCAGCAGTCGGAAGTCCGAATCAACGAAGTCGGCCAGGTGACCCTGCAAACCCGCGCCCCGCTGGTGTTCGATAATCACGATCGCGTGCCGAGCCTGGGCCGCTTCATCCTCGCGGCCGCGGACCATCTTGCCGGCGGCGGCATTATCTCCGGCGCGCATTACCCCGGTTCGAGCGCCGTTAAAAGCGACAACATCTTTTGGAGCGAAAGTGAGGTCACCGCGGAACGACGGGCCCAGCGCAACCAGCATCGCGGCGCAGTTATCTGGCTCACCGGGCTCTCCGGCGCGGGGAAATCGACGATCGCGCGCGCGCTGGAAAGAGAGCTGTTCCGGTTGTCGATGCATACCTACGTGCTCGATGGCGACAACCTGCGGCACGGGTTGAACGCAAACCTCGGGTTCGCGCCCGAAGATCGAGCGGAAAACATCCGCCGGGTCAGCGAAGTGGCCAAGCTCATGGCTGATGCCGGCACGGTTGTGATTACTTCGTTCATCTCGCCGTACCGGAACGATCGGGCCCGGGCGCGCGCGATTGCCCTCCAGGCCGGGGCCGAGTTCGTGGAAATATTTGTCGATGCGCCCCTGGCGGTTTGCGAAGAACGCGACCCGAAAGGCCTTTATCAGAAGGCGCGGGCCGGAGAACTGAAAGGGTTCACTGGAATCGACGCGCCCTATGAGGCCCCGGACGATCCTGAAATCGTCGTCCGGACCCATGAGCAGACGGCGGAAGAATCTGTGGACCAGATTCTGGGCGATCTCCTTCCCCGGCTTCGCTTGAGGTAGCCGTGTCCGGAGGCGGTATCATTTATGACCTTGCAGGCTCTGCCCTTCGGTTTCGAATTTCCAACCCGGCTCGAATACAAATGGCGCAGCAAATCAGGGTGAGGAGCGAAGCCGGTTGCAAATAGCGCAAGCTCGGGCCCACGGCAAAAATCATATTAGTGCTAATAATGATGCCGAGCTGAAGAAGGAGAAACAGCGCGAACCGCCAATCACGGTTTCGGAAAAAGATAAGGAGACCCCAGATGGGCGAAAGGAGAACAACCCAACAGTAAGGCGCTGAAACGAGGAAGTAGCGCTGGAGGATACTCGGAGGCGCGGCCGTAACGCTTGCGCTCACGGAATAATGGAACCGCTCCGCCAAGTCCTTCACGTTGTCGCCCGTCAGGTCGACATATCCAAGGTCACTCTGGGCGATATCTCGCAGATCACTCAGATTCCAGTAGATGCTAAAAGTGCGCCACCCCAGGCCGAGAATTTGGAAGGGATTCCGGCGGAGAGCGTTCAATGCCGTCTGCTTCACAGTTTTCTGGAAACGTCCGGCATCCGTCTCCACCTTCGCCCAGCGGTCGAAGAGGAAGCCGCCCTGATAAAGCTGGCTGGCGCGCGCCGTCAGGTCTTTGATCCTGTACTCGTCGCCCTGCCGGATAATTTCCGCGAGGCGAGGATCCGCGGCATCCTCGGGCTCAATCACCGGAGCCCAGGCGGCGAGCACGTGATTGCCTGCTGCCTGGAGGTAGGTGGGCTTGGTTTGTGCCAGCCAGCCGTTCAACTGTTTGTAGCCGGCGTGGAACGCCAGCATGAGGAGAACGCTCCCCAGAAAGTGGGCCGCCGCGAGCTGGCCCGACCGGAGGCGCGCTGGCCAGGCGAGGCGCGCGCGTAAGGACTGCATCAGAACCGGAAGAAATGCCGCCAAAGGCAAGAGGACCGCATTCAGTTGCGTCACGAGCAAGAAACTCATGCGAAGGCTGATGACCGCGACACCAAAAAGATGGGCGAACAGCAGATAAGAAAAGCGACGGTCCCGCAGATACATGAGCGAGCTGTAGAGGATCAGAGCGTAGAAAAAAAGGCTCACAGTCTCGGTCATCACGTAGCGCTCCCAGAGCAGTTGCAGAGGATCAAGCGCACAAACGAAGCCCAGGGCATACGCCAGCCAAACCGGGAATCGAAAGATCGCGCGACCGATCGAAGCCGCCACGAGCGCGGTAACTCCACTCAAGAATGCCTGCAAAAGCAGGAGCGGAGTCAAGCTCTCGCGCCAGACAGAAACCCAGCGAATAACGAATCCGTAGAAAAAGGAACGGTCATCGGGAATCCAGCCCGTCATCGCCGTCCAAAGGTAACTCCCGGAATCTCCCATGAGCAGCCTCGGCAACGGATCGAGCGCCAGGAGAAAGAACTTCAAGGCGAAGATAAGCAGGCAAAACAGCCACCACTTCCGATCTTTTGCCAGGGAGGAGTTCGCGTCGTCCGCTCTCCCTGTTTCGTGCGCCATCTGAAAGTCATTCGAACTGATGTCTGAACGCGTCAAGCCGAATCGTGCGACGTGTCAGTGAATCAAAAGCGACTTGCGCTCAGCGGCCAAAAGTCGCTAGTTGTTGCCGTGAGCACTGCCATTCTCGAAAACCTCTCGATCAAGATATTCGCCGACGGCGCCGATTTGGACGGCATCGTCGACCTCTATCGCAAGCCGTTCATCAAAGGGTTGACGACCAATCCCACTCTGATGCGAAAAGTTGGGGTCGCGGATTACGAAACGTTTGCGCGCTCCGTTCTGGAGAGTGTGACCGACAAACCAATTTCTTTCGAAGTATTCTCCGATGAATTTCCGGAAATGCGGCGCCAGGCTCTCAAA
>JBAPMH010000488.1:0-7541 GCA_049278515.1 Chthoniobacterales bacterium | reverse complement strand
ATCCTCGGTGGTTGCGGATGCCTGACCTTGATCATTCTCTGTATCGTCATCGTGGCGATGGCGACTTACCGCGCGAAGCAAAAGGTAAGGGAATTCAAAAGCGACTTTAAGTCGGCCCTCAAATCGATCGACGAAAAGCAAACCTCAACTCCTCCGGCGACAACCAGCGGCGAGAGCGAGACCAGGGCGCCGAAGGCGGGTTGGAAGACCTATACGAATGTTAAGGCCAGTTTACCGGCGAGCCTGCAATCGAACTTTATCGCTTTCAGTTTCGATTATCCGAACAGCTTCACCGTTCAGCCGCAGTCGGACATTAACTTTGTGAAGGTCGAGAAATACGCGTCGGCTGGAAAGGGGAACACGGCGGAGAACTTTTCCGTCGGCTACGCCTGGTTTAACCCGCCGGAAATGCAGAGCGACGCGTTGTACGACACCTTGCTCGACGACCTGGGCAAGCAGCTCGCGGGCAGCTTTCACAACTACAAAGAACTGAAACGAATGCCTGAAACTGTCGCGGGAACAAGAAGCCGGGCCGCCCTGTTCCAGGCTGACTTCAACGATCCCGGTAAGACCCTGATCTGGGGCAAGACGATCGTCGTGCATCCGACCGGGAAAAAGAATGGCGTCACGATCCTGCTTCTCGGGACCTCTCTCGGTCGGGACGTCAGGAGCGCCGATGATCTCGGGGTTAAAGGCGAGAGCGCCGATATCCTGCGCTCCTTCCGCTTTCAGTAACCCCGCTCTCCGGTCTTCTTACGCCTCGGAGTTCTCCCTGACCCTGAACTTCACAATCTTGCTGATCAACCCTGTCGGGATCGGCTTGTCGAACGGAAACCGGACCGTGCATTTTGCTCCCGCATAAGGAGTCAGCTCTTTCCTGAACTTCTTGAGGGCCGTGTTCCTCGGATAAAAACCAATGTGGTTTTTGAAAGCGGCGAAGTAAACCAGAACACCGTTCAGCCTGAATGTTGGCATTCGATAACTGATCGTTTCCTCGGCATTCGGCGCCGCCTTTCTAATTGTCGCTCTTACCTTTTCCAGCCGCTCTCTGATCTCAGCCGGGAACGCCGCAATGTACTCATCGATATTCCTTGGGCCCTTCATCTTCGTCATTCGTCATTCGTCATTCGTCATTCGTCATTCGTCATTCGTCATTCGTCATTCGTCATTACACCGGCCCCTTCCTATTCTCCATCCTCGATTTACCGGTTGCTTCCGGCCCGCGGATATCGTTAGAACCTTCCCATGCCGGACGCGCCGGAAATCCCCGCGGCCAAAGACCCGTTTGAGAAACGGGTCGCGCTCACCATTGCCATCATCGCGATCTGCAATTCGTTCGTAGTCAACCACGGCGATAACGCCAAGACCGCCGCCATTCTCAAGACGAGCGAGGCGCTGGATCAGTGGGGCTATTTTCAGGCCAAGAGCACCAAGGCCCAGCTCTCGGCCATGCATGGCGATCTTCTTATCCGGCTCTCGACCGGGGAGCGCTCCGAAGAGTCGAGAAACAACGCGATCAAACTCGGCCAGGAGGCGCGGCGTTACGATCTGGAAAAAGCCGAAATCAAAACCAAGGCGGAAAGTTTGGCCGCCGGCGCCGCCCATTTTTCCGCGATCAACGATCGCTGCGACAAGGCGTCGCTTCTTCTTCAGATCGCCGTGGTTATCTGTTCGGTTTCGATCCTGGCCCAGTCGCACAAGTTCTGGTGGCTCGGGATGTCTTTGGGAGCCGCCGGCGTCGTGGTCGGCGCCACTGCCTACTTTCTCTGAGCCTGGGTCGGCGTTCGGGGAACCCGAGCGATCAACGCTTCCTTCAAACCTGGCAATTGTTGCACTACAAAGTTGAGCCTAGGCGGATTGTCCGCTCGCGATAAACTCATCAACAGTCATCCACTGACATTTGCAGTCTGGAAACACCGTCTCGACCGCGGCTTTAAGGCGCGGCTCAAACGAGAGCCAACTTCGCGCGGCTTTTCCGCGTGGCTCGGCCAAAATCGTAATACGTGCGGCCGGCAAAACCTCCTCGTCTATGCTGACGGTGACAACATACCGCCCTGCCGCAGCGCTGGCCGAAAAGCCACTCCCATATGGCTTAAAGACACGCTTGACGGCAGTGCACTCCAGATTCGCTAATAACGCGCCCCGAAGCCGCTCGGCCATTTGATGGGTGAACTCGTTGATCCCAGGGTAGACCGTTCGTCCCTCAAGCTGCGTCGCAGAGAACGTCACCGATGGAATTGGAATGAGAGCGATATTCCTCATCCGTCTAACGAGAATAAAGTCAGTGACGGCCACCGGGACGGCCACGGGGACGGAGCGGGGCTCGGAGTAAAGACGGTTTAATCACGCGAACGGTGAACGCGAAGCGGGTGGCCGTTCGCTCCGCTGCATGGCTAGATGACTTACCGTCGCTTGCCATAGACCTTGTCGAACTTTCGAGGATCGGTCCGCAACCGTGGCTCGACCTGCGCGCGACCGGTGCGTGCATTGACATAAACGAAAACATCTCCGCTGACATCGCGTGGCGGCGTGGCACCTCGAATGGTCCAGGTACAGTCTCGCAGCTCGGCTGTGTATGGACCAAAATAGGTAACCGCCTTCGGGTCGAATTCCCTTGCGATTTGCCGCTTGGCGATATGAATCGCATCGCTCTTCGTGATGCGCGCCTTGCAGGGGCTCGCGTGGACGACCAGCGGGACCAGGAGTGAACAGATGGCAAGCGTCGCTCGGGTTGCAAGGGTGGAAGTCATCTCAAAATGTGGACGCGAAGCGGTCCGACGTTCGCTCGATCGCATTGGTTAGATCTCATTTGTCGGGAAAGAGTGCGCCTGTAATATCTGCCTGTCCGACGAGAATACCACGCTCCAGCAAAACGTGCGCGACGGCGTCCTGATACTTTCGGGTGTGCCACCACTCGACTGAACCGCGCCACCCCTGACGAGCCAACTCAGCACGCAACTGGGACACAGACATGTCGCTGAGTCGGTGACGGACCTTAGCCAAAATGGCCGGGCTGTAGTCGATCGGGATGTTTCCAGCTGCCTTTGGACTGCGAAAACAAAATCGTCTGTTCGGCTGGGCCATGGCTATCTCAAACTCTCGACGGTCTCCGGCTACGTCATATGACAGATGGTGCTCCATATGAATAGCTCCACTAAGCAAGTTTGCGGTCACGGCGATTAGGCGATCCTTGCCCGGCTTCGGCTGACAGACGGTGATCAAGACATACAAAGGGGCTGTGCTGAACGAACCCGAAACAGCAAGGTTGTCCCTGGCCATGGCCCGGCGAAACATTCGCTGTGTGTAGCGCGACTCACCGTGCGCTGATGCGACAATAAGGAAGAGAATCGCCACCAGGGTGCGCGTCATGAGATCTAACGAGAACGAGCTCAGCGACCGCTGGCGAGAGCGAGCGTGACTTGGAATAATGATGCTTTCATAAATCTAAGCGAGGAGCCGGGGCGGCCAGCGGTTCGCTGCAGCGATTGGTTAGGCCTTGTGGTCTCGCTTGGCATCTGCAAAGCCTCGCTTGTATGCCCGTCGTAATGCTGCGGCAATAGGTTTTGTGCCGCACCAGACCGGCACCGTCGCCTTTGGGCTCCATATCTTGAGTTCGAGTTCTTCTCTGAGGTCTTTGCAATATCTACGACCAGTCGTTGAGGACTTCTTCATGATCCTCGCGGCGACCTTGTCTGCCCAATCAGATTCTTCCTTTTGCTGCTTTTTCACCGTGGCGGATATGGGCCTAACAAGAATTAGACGAATGTTCGCATTTAAAGACGAACATTTTTTCGTCTAACACGAAATCCTCGTCGGTTTCGGCCTCCAAGGCGGGCAGGGGATTCCGTCGGGCGGCAGGCCCTGTGGTTAGTCGATCGCAGTTCCACGGGCCCCTCGACTGCGCTGCGCTCCGCTCGGGATGACAGGCATTTACTTTTGGGAGGGAAACATCCGCGCGCTCTTACGGATGGACGGTGACGCCGCCCGGAGTCGGATTGGCGGAGACGACTTCGGTCTCGGCTTTGCGGGCGTTGATCACAAAGGTGTTGTTGTCGCCCAGCTTCGCCCACGGACCGTGCGGCACTTCGCTGAACTCAACGAATTTCCAGTCGGTCACGTCCGTGTCGTTCATTCCCAGATAATCCCGGACTGCCGGGGAAACATCGAGGCCGGCACCCTTGTTTAGGTTCGGCTTCGGCCGTTCGTTCCCGAAGACATATTGCCAGTGGTCGGTGCGAAAGGGACCCGCGTCTTCCCACTGCGCGTAGGCGACCTTGTTCCCTTTCCGAATTGCGATCCAGCGGCCCTTGCAGGTCGAAACTCCCGGGCCCTGGTAGGCTGCCTGGAACCAGGGGACGACGCGGGGCGCTTCGGGCCGATGTCCGTCCCTGGCTTTGTCGTTGTAAGGCAGCGCGCAATAAAATGGGTTCTGGCGAGGCGTGAACTTCACCGGAGCAAAATCGTGCCGGTGCGATTTCTCGGGATCGTCAAATCCGCCGTAGTTCTTCGTCCAGTTTCCATCCCAAGAACTCGAGCGGTTCGGGACTGGATTGTTCGCGCTCGGTTTTTCCCCGATCCAGAAAACGGTCGTGACGATTTCTTTTTTCCAGGGGAAACGCTCGCCCGGATTGGCAAATGGCGGATCGGCTTTCGCAGCCGGGGAAAACGAGATCGGGTCGATCTTGAGTGAGCTGTCGTCCTGCGGCTTGCTCGATTTCTTGCTGAGCTTCACTTTCGTGGCGGGGACGGCGGCCGGCGCGCTGTGGGTGAAAAGCGCCGTGATCGACGAAAGAAGGACCGCAATAGTGTGAGTGAAAGTACCGGGTTTCATCGGTGAGTGCCGCCGGGCCATAGAACGGACGAAAGTCCATATCTGAATCGGCCCGCAGGATGAGTGCGGGCGTAATATGGCCCAACTTTTAGCGTTGCGCCAGGGACCGGCGCGCTTTTTCGATCAGGGCTTTTTCCTGGGGCAGAAGATTCGGCGCTTTCTCCCCGAGATCGAGAAACTCCCCGGCCCGGTCCGCTTCGCCCGCCGCCGCGAGGATGATGCCGTAATAGGCCGCGATCTCCGGCTGGTGGAGCTGTTCGTCAGTCAGCGTGCCCAGCACTTTGAGCGCTTTCTTGGTTTCGCCTTGGGTGTGCAAGGCAAAGGCGTAGGTCGAAACGTAAATCGGATTTTTCGGGTCCTTGTCGTAAACTTCGCGCGCCATTTTTTGTCCCCGCTCGACGTTCAAGCCCAGAAGAAGCGAAAGTTGCGCGAAATTATTCTGCACGTTCCGATCCTCGGGATGCAGCTCGATGTTATGGAGCATGACGCGGTAGAGGTTTTCCGTGTCCGATTTCTTGGCGAAATACTGGTAGAGGGTGCGCAACGCCTCGTCGCCTTTGATTGGATCCTTGGAGATGAGCCAAAGCAGCTCGATCGCTTCACTTCGCCACCCCCACTTCTCCACGGTCTCCGCGAGCATCATGATGTGCCGCGAATCCGCCGCGACTTTTTTCATACTCTCGTTCCATTGGGCAGTTGAATCGATCGTGTTTCCCTGTTCCCGGAAGGCGCGGGAGAGAAGGGCGTTCCGGAGAAAATCGACCGTCCCCCAGTTGCCGGAAGTGGTGAGACGCTGCAAGCCGATCCAGTCCTTTTGCGAGACAAGAGCATCAGCCAGCGCGATCTGGACCAGCTTTGAGCCGATAATGCCCGGCGGCAGTTTGGCGCTCCAGGCGACGGCTTCCGCTGACATTTTGTGCGTGTTCATCCAGGAGATCAATGAGCCGACTCGCTCCGGTTCTTCCGTCGAGGAGGTTTGCATCTCTTCCAGAAATGGGCGGAACCCGGAGTCCAGGGTGGCCTGGAGCGCGCTCAGGAGAAGCAGGCGATCGTTAAACGTTTTTCCCGGGAGACTGTCGAGTTGCCGGGCCAGCTCGAGCCCGTCCAAAGCGTTGCCCGAGCGCAGCTCATCCTCCGCCAGGTAGCGGGTTGCCTCCCGGCGCGTTGCCGGGTCCTCCTGCATCGACTTCAGGGTCTCTCTGCCCTTGGCGCGAATGGCCGGATCGTTCGCCCCGAGCCGTAAATTGGCCAGGCGCATGATGTAATCCTTGTTCGTGGGATCGAGCCGGGTTGCTTCGCTCAGTTGCTTGTCCATCTCGACGCCGTCGCGTTGCGCGAGAGCGATGTCGGCGAGCAAAGCGTGATAATCCGCGGTCTCCTTCGCGCTGTCCGGCAACTTGGACATGGCCACATCGGCTGTGGCCCGGTCGTCGAATCGCACCGCCGCGCGCGCCAGGAGAATCAAGTCCTTCGGCGTCGCTACTCCCAAATCCATGATGCGACGCCGCCAGTCCAGGGCGGAGCGCAGCCCCGCTTTCTCGCCCAAGGTGGCCATGATCCGGCACCCGTCCGCGCTCTCCGGATTGATCTGAAGCAGGCGCCGGGCATCCAGACTGGCCCGTCTGTAATCGCCTTCGTTCACGAGCGCGTTGGCTTCCGCGATCAGGCGGCGCTGTTGCCAGGCTCGAAATTGTTTGTAACCGACCACGCCGCCGACGGAGAACAGCACGATCAGCCCAACGGTCCAGGCGATGATCTTGATGATCGAGCGCTCGATTTTGTCGTGAGGATGTTCCAAGTTGAAGAAGCTTTCTATGCCCGGCCTCAATGTCAACGTGCCGGCGAACTGAAATGAAATCTGGAAATTCCCTGCGAAGCAGCCCGCGAGCCACGCCTTTGCCGCGGCGATTCCCGGCTCGTATCCTGCTGGATCGGGGCCGCAATCCAGCATGAACGCCGTCGCTACCCAAGCCCTGCCGAGAACCGAGAAGGTTTCGCGGACGATCGATTGGATCGCGGTGGCCATCTTCGGTCTGGTCTGGCTCGAGCTCGCCTCGCGGCTGCGTTTCGAATGGTCGATCAATCCGCAATACGGCTACGGCTGGGCGGTCCCGATCCTGGCGGCATATGTTTTTTGGCGACGCTGGGAAAGCGCGCCGGCCCCATCGTCTCCGCGGTCCCGGATCCTGTTCGGCTCGATCATCATTGTGATGGCCCTGTTCCTGGCCCCGATCCGTCTTATTCAGGAAGCGAATCCGGACTGGCGTTTGCTGAGCTGGTCGATGGCGATTTGCGCCGCGGTCATCTCCGCGGCGGGAGTTTATCTGGCCGGTGGAATCCGCTGGGTGCGGCATTTCGCTTTCCCCATTCTTTTCTTTTTCGTCGCGGTCCCGTGGCCGACCGGCCTCGAACAATTGGTGATCCAGGGCCTGATGAGGGCCGACGCCCTGATCAATGTCGAAGTCCTCAACGCGATCGGAATTCCCGCCGTCCAACTGGGCAACGTCATCGAAGTCGGCTCCGGGTTTGTCGGCATCGACGAAGCCTGCACCGGCATCCGATCGCTCCAGGCCACTTTCATGGTCTCACTTTTCCTTGGAGAATTTTACGAATTCCCGCCTCTCCGCCGCGTCGCGTTGATCATCGCCGGCGCTTTCCTCGCTTTCTTTTGCAACCTGGTTCGCACGTTTCTCCTCGTCTGGCTCGGAGC
>JBAPMH010000487.1:0-16439 GCA_049278515.1 Chthoniobacterales bacterium | reverse complement strand
GTTGTGCTTGTAACGGAAGCGTTGCGCTTTGCAGAGCCGGATGCCGTCAATGATTGAGGCGTGATTCAATTCGTCCGAAATCACGGCGTCCTCCGGGCCGAGCAGGGTTTCGAACAAACCGCCGTTGGCGTCGAAGGCGGATGGATAAAGGATGGTGTCTTCCGTGCCGAGGAATCTCGTCAGCTCGTCCTCGAGATCCTTGTGAATGTCTTGGGTGCCGCAAATGAAGCGGACCGACGCCATGCCCAGCCCGTGGGAATCGAGTGCCGCTTTCGCGGCAGCGATCAACGCAGGGTGATCGGCAAGGCCAAGATAATTATTCGCGCACATGTTCAGGACGCGGCGGCCACCGGAGATTCCGATCTTCGCATCCTGCGGCGTGGTGATGATGCGTTCGGTTTTGTAAAGGCCCTGCGACCTGATTTCAGCGAGAGTGTTAGCAAGCTGCTGGTCGAAAGCCGGGAGCATCGCAGAGATTATGCAGATTCAGCTGGAGTCGACAAACTAATCGTGGGGAAGAAAGGTGGAGAAGACTCGCCATGGTGGCGTCCGGCTTGGTTGACATCGCTTTTCCCAACGGCTCGCCGCGGCGGGCCGTCGCCATTGATGCCGGCCATGTAGTTGTTCCCCGTTACTATTTGCCGAAAAAATACTCTTGCGTGTGGTTGTGAATAACTGTTAATAACACCGCCGTTGCGTAACCGAGACCATCTCCTTCTTCTCTGCGCCTCCATCGGCGCGCTCTTTCTGGGCGCGTGCGAATCCACGCCGACAAAGAGGACGACCGCGCTGCCCAAGTACGAGCCGCCCCTGGCGAAACGCGATTTCCAAAATGTCCGCACGACGGCCTACACGCATACCGAATCGGACCACCTCGCGTATGGCAATCACACCGCGCTTGGTGGCCGGCTCCACGCCGCGACGGGCGCGGTTCGCCGTGCGGAATACACGCCGCGCGCCATCCCCGTGAGCGGGGACGATCCGGCTGACTATCGCAGAGCCTCCTATTCGGGACCGGCGCTCGAGCGTTTTTCGCTGAAAGAAACAAAGACGACCAAGCTCGTGAAAACCAAGCACGGCACGAAACGGGTGACCGTGACGAAGAAGCCGCAGATTGGGAGTGCCGCGGCAGATTGGTCGCGGTGGCCGGCGGGAACTGTGTTTCGTCTGATTTCGACCGGGCAGGTTTTTCGCGTGGAGGATTACGGCTGGGCGCTGGCCGGCCGGAACACGATTGATCTCTACATGCCTTCCCGCAGCGCAATGAATTCCTGGGGGGCGCGCGAGGAAAATATTCAAATTCTCCAATGGGGCGACGCCAACCATAGCCTCGCCCTTTTGCAAGGCCATCAGGGGTATCGCCACATTCGGCGGATGGTTCTGGAACTTCAGGGCCAGGACGCGGCCGCCGCTGCCTTGGAGTAAGCGAGCTGGCGATTTCTCCTGTAGCCACGGCCCTGCGGGCCGTTTTGGGAATCAGCGCGGCAACAAGGACAGCCCACAGGGCCGTGGCTACAACCAAATCAGGCCGCCCAATCCAGGACAATTTTCCCCGATTGTCCTGACTTCATCAGCTCGAAGCCTTCCTGAAACTCGGTGTAGGGAAAGCGATGAGTAATGACTGGCGAAATATCGAGCCCGCTTTGAATTAGCGCCGTCATTTTGTACCAGGTCTCGAACATCTCCCGGCCGTAGATCCCTTTGATCGTCAGGCCGTGGAAAACGACGAGGTTCCAGTCGATGGCGGCGCTGCCAGGCATGATGCCAAGCATGGCGATGCGGCCGCCGTTGACCATCACGTCGAGCATGTCGGTAAACGCCTTGGGATTGCCGGACATCTCGAGGCCGACGTCGAAGCCCTCATGCATTTCGAGCTCGCGCATGACGTCATGCAAATCGCGCTCGCGCACATCGACTGCGAGGGTCGCGCCCATTTTCCGGGCGAGATCGAGCCGGTACGGATTCACGTCGGTGATGACTACTTTTCGGGCCCCGGCCATTTTTGCGATCGGCACCGCCATGCAACCGATTGGGCCGGCGCCGGTGATGAGGACATCTTCTCCGACGAGATCGAAAGAGAGGGCGGTATGAACCGCGTTCCCGAGCGGATCGGAACAGGAGATTACATCGAGAGAGATTTTCGGATCGCACCGCCACAAGTTGGTCTTCGGGACGGAAACGTATTCGGCGAAGCCGCCGGGGCGATTCACCCCGATTCCCTTGGTGTTGGGGCAAAGGTGGCGCCGCCCGGCCAGACAGTTTCGACAGTGGCCGCAGACGATATGTCCTTCGGTCGTGACCAGGTCTCCCTCCTTGAAGTCGTGGACGCCGTTGCCGGCCTTTTCGATTACGCCGACAAATTCATGCCCGATTACCATGGGGACGGGGATGGTTTTCTGGGCCCAGGCGTCCCAGTTATAGATGTGAACGTCGGTGCCGCAGATCGATCCTTTCTGGACTCGGATCAGGACGTCGTTCGGTCCTATTTCTGGAACCGGCACTTCTTCCAGGCCGAGGCCGGGAGCCCGCTCACGTTTCACCAGCGCTGGCATTGTCTTGCTCACGGCGTCCAAACTAATTCACCCCGACTGCGGCGCAATTCGGTTCTGGATTATCCGCGATCTGTATTTCTTGCGGTGCTGTTTCCCTCTGCGCTTGCCTTTGCCGCCATGATTTCGGATGTTGCGCGAATGGCCGAGACGCTCGAGCGCGTCACCGCGGCAAAACCGTCCACGCCGCGCTCTGTTTTTATTTTTCGTTTCGCCAGCACGTTTGTCCTTTGGTCAATCGCGCTGGGCATCATCTTTTCCGGCTACGAGCTCGCCTTTTTCGGCCTGATCGGGACCCTGGGGATGCTTTCGCTCTGGGAATTCTACGGCATGCTCGATCACAAGCGGCTGCCGAATTTCAAGATTACGGCGATGATCTGCGGCGCCGTGATGTTGTGCGGCAGTTTCTATTATTTCTCGCGGATCGGGCCGGGCCATTCCTACGACTTCGAGATGGCGGTCCTGCTCTTTTTTTTGCTGACCGTTTTCACCCGGCAGATGTTCGACGGTCTGCGCGATGACGCGCCGCTCCGGACGATGGCCTACACGATCTTTGGCCTGCTTTACGTGCTCTGGCTTTACAACTTCATCACGAAAATCGTGTATGTCGTTCCGCGGAGCCCGAGCGGCGCGGTCACGGGCCAGTTCTATGTTCTGTATCTCGTCGCCATTACGAAATTCAGCGACATGGGAGCGTATCTCACCGGCAGTTTGATCGGGCGGCATCCATTAATTCCGCACATCAGCCCCAAAAAGACGTGGGAAGGCTTTTTCGGAGCGCTCGCTTTTTCGCTCCTCGCCAGCCTGGGTATGTTCAAATTGATGCCGTTGCACCTTTCCGCATTGAACTGGACGCATGCGACGGTGCTCGGGTTGCTGCTCGGCTTTGCGGCGGTCATCGGCGATCTGGCGGAATCGATTATCAAGCGGAGTACCGGGGTAAAGGATTCCGGAAGCTTCCTGCCCGGAATCGGAGGCGCGCTCGATCTGGTCGATAGTTTGCTCTTTACGGCGCCCCTGTTGTTTTTCTATCTGCGCCTGGTCATTCGGCTAGACTAACCGGCTCCGGCAGAAGCGATTGTCTTTTCAGATGAAAAGGAAACGGGTTGTCGTCCTCGGCGCGACTGGATCGATCGGTGAAAGCGCCTTGAAGGTAGCGCACGACATTCCGGAACGGATGGAAATTGTCGGCGTGGCGGCCAACAGCAACGCGAAAAAGCTGGCGGCCCAGGCGAACCTGGTTCGGCCGAAAGCGGTTTGTCTCGTTGACGAGTCAAAGGTCGCGGAGCTGCGCGGGGCGCTCGAATACGAGCCCCGGATTTTTTCCGGTGAGAAAGGGCTGACCGACATCGCGTGTCTCGCGGAGGCTGAGATGGTGCTTGTCGCCGTGGTCGGGACCGGGGGGTTGCATCCGGCTCTGGCGGCGATCGCAGCCGGGAAGGACCTGGCGGTAGCGAGCAAGGAAATCCTGGTGATGGCCGGGGAAATTGTGATGCGGGAGGCAGGGGCGAAAGGTGTCCAGGTCCTGCCGGTGGATAGTGAGCATAATGCGATTTTCCAGTGCCTCGATTCGCAGGGAAAACGTCCAACGTGCAACGCCCAACGCCCAACGCCGAATGAAGAGTCGGACGTTCGAAGGCTTATTCTGACGGCGTCGGGTGGACCGTTTCGCAACACACCGGCGAATCAGTTTGAATCGATCACGGTTGAGCAGGCCCTCAAGCATCCGACCTGGAACATGGGACCGAAGATCACGATCGATTCGGCGACACTTTTCAATAAGGGCCTGGAGATGATCGAGGCACACTGGCTTTTTGGAGTGGAAATGAAGCGGGTCGAAGTGGTGATCCACCCCCAGAGCATTGTCCATTCAATGGTGGAATTCAGTGATGGTTCGGTCCTCGCGCAGCTGAGTCATTCCGATATGTGCTTCCCGATTCAATACGCGGTCACCTGGCCGGAGCGGGTGCCGAATTCATTGCCGCCGCTCGATTTCGGAAAACTGCGGCAATTGGAATTCGCCACCCCGCGCTACGAAGATTTTCCGGCCTTGAATCTGGCCCGTCGCGCAGGGGAGGCCGGCGGGACGCTGCCGGCGGTTTTGAACGCGGCGAACGAAATCGCGGTCTCAGCCTTCCTTGAGAGGAAGATTTCATTCCCGAAAATCTGGCAAACCGTCGCGGCAGTGATGGAGCAGCATATCAACGTTGCGCACCCTGATCTGGATGCCATATTGCGCGCCGATCAATGGGCCCGGGAAGCGGCGGCCAGGGTCGCCACGGATTAGCACAGATCAAACAGGGAACAGGAATTAGCGTCTAACTTAAGTACCTATGTTCGGCCACACTCTCCGGGTCATCTTTATTCTACTGGAAGTCCTGCTTCTTTTTAACCTCCTCATCGTGGTTCATGAGCTGGGGCACTTTTTGGCGGCCCGGTGGCGCGGCCTCTACATCGAGGGATTCGGCGTTTGGTTCGGCAAGCCGATCTGGAAGAAAACCATAAAAGGCGTCCAATACTCGCTCGGATCTCTTCCCTTTGGCGGTTTCGTCAAACTGCCGCAGCTCGCTCCGATGGACATGATTGAAGGCAAAGCCGATATGGACCGGGCGGCGCTGCCCAGAATTTCGGCCCTGGATAAGATTATCGTAGCCATTGCGGGTCCGTTTTTCAGCCTCTTGCTGGCTCTTGTGTTCGCGTGCGTCGTCTGGGTGGTCGGGCATCCCGTAAGCGAGTCGGACCAGACAACGGTCATCGGCTACGTCCACGCCGATTCGCCGGCGGCGAAGGCGGGTCTGCTGGCGGGCGATAAGATTCTCGCGGTCGATGGCCGCCCGGTGACTCGGTTCTTTGGAATGAATGACAGTGTCGTCTGGAACGTGGTGCGCAGTGAAGGCGCGTCGATTCCTTTCAAGATCGAGCGCGAGGGTAAGGTGCTGACCATCGATGTGGTGCCTACCATTGCTGAGACAAGCGGATGGCGGCGGAAAAGCACGCGGCAGGTGATGATTTCGCCCGCGGTCACTCCGCAGGTCGAAGGCGTCGAAAAAGACACCCCCGCGGAAAAGGCCGGACTGAAGCAAGGCGATATTATTGCCGCCGTTAATGGGAAGCCGATCTTCAATCCGCTCGCCCTGGTGGACGAAATCGAGAAACATCCCACCGATGAGCTGACGCTGGATCTCCGACGCGGGGTGGAGCGGTTGCAATTAAAAATGCGGCCAGTCCCGATCGAACATGAAGGGACCACCAAGCCCCGGATCGGAATCAACTGGGACACGGGCGGCCGCCTCTCCCTTTCGCATCCCGATCCAGTCGAGCAGGTTTATCACAGCATCACGAGCACGCTGCAAACACTCGGAGCCGTCGCCTCGCCGAAGTCGGATGTGAAGCTCCAGCACATGAGCGGTCCGTTCATGATTGTGCGGATTTATTACATGATGCTTTTCGAAAACGTGAACGGCTGGAAGTTGGCGCTTTGGTTCAGCGTGATCCTTAACGTCAACCTGGCAATCCTGAACCTGCTGCCGATCCCAGTCTTGGATGGCGGCCATATCGTCCTCGCGCTCATCGAAGGGGTCCGTCGCAAACCGGTGAACACGAAAATCCTCGAATGGGTTCAGACTGCCTGTGCGGCCCTGATTATCGGCTACATGGTTTACATCAGCTTCTTTGACATCGGCGATATGTTTGGCAAGAACAGCGACCGCACCTCAACGGCGAAAGAAACGCCTGCGAAAGCGGCTTCGTCTCCGGCCCCCTAAGAGCGCTGCGGGCTGGAATTCTGGCGTTAGCCAGCCGATGCTGAGCACATGGACCAGACCATGACCACCACAGCTTTCGAGCTCAATGGGTATCGCATTGTCAAAACGCTCGGCGTCGTAAGAGGAATTATCGTTCGCTCGCGGTCAATCTTCGGAACCATCGGTGCGGGACTGCAAACCCTGGTGGGCGGCGACATTTCTATTTTCACCGATCTCTGCGAACAGACGCGCCGGGAGGCGCTCGACCGGATGCTGAAACACGCGGCGGCGGTTGGGGCAAACGCCGTCATCGGCTTGCGCTACGACGCCACCGAAATCATGCAAGGCGTGACTGAAGTTCTGTGTTACGGCACGGCGGTTTTCGTCGAACCAGCCTCGTGAACTACTGCAAGAGTCCGTATCGTTATCAGCGGCGCGCGACCCGCGAGGTGATGGTCGGCCGCGTCGGAATCGGGGGATCGAACCCGGTCCGGGTCCAATCGATGATCACGTGCGACACGATGGACACGGAGGCGTCCATCGTGCAGACGATCGAGCTGGCCGAAGCGGGTTGCGAGATTGTCCGGATCACCGCGCCGACGGTGAAGGACGCCGCCAACCTGGAGCATATCGTTCGCGGTTTGCGCGAGCGCGGCTGCGACGTCCCCATCGTGGCGGATATTCATTTCAAACCTGAAGCCGCCCTCGAGGCTGCGAAATGGGTCGAGAAAGTTCGGATCAATCCCGGCAATTACGCGGATTCGAAAAAGTTCAAGATCCTCGAATACACGGACGAGCAGTATGCCGCGGAGTTGGAACGCATTCGGGAACGCTTTACTCCTCTCGTCAAGCGCTGCCAGGAACTGGGCCGGGCGATGCGGATCGGGACGAACCACGGCTCGCTTTCCGATCGTATCATGAACCGCTACGGCGATACGCCGCTGGGGATGGTCGAGAGCGCGCTCGAATTCGCCCGGATCGCGCGCAACCTCGATTATCACGCCTTCGTGTTCTCGATGAAATCGAGCAACCCAAAGGTGATGATCAATGCCTATCGCCTCCTCGTCGCCCGGCTCCGCGAGGAAGGAGATGATTGGAATTATCCGATTCATCTGGGCGTCACCGAAGCCGGGGAAGGGGAGGATGCACGCATCAAGAGCGCGATCGGGATTGGCTCGCTCCTCCACGACGGGATCGGCGATACGGTTCGAGTTTCGCTAACGGAGGACAGCGTTCATGAAATCCCGGTGGCGCGGGCCCTGGCGGAAACCGGAAACCGGAAACCGGAAATCGGAAAGATCGGAAATGCTGAGACCAGAGTTTCATTCGACCCGTTCTCGTATCAGCGGCGTGGATCGAAAACCATCGAGCGGGATGGTGTGAAATTAGGCGGGGAAGAATTGATGCGAGTGGTGGTGCGGCAATCGAGTTTCGACAAGGTCGCGCACAAGCTCGATCGAATGGGGGATTATCAGCCGGAGATTGTTTACGAAAAAGCCGGTATCGTGGAAATCGATCCGCGAGACGACACTGCGTTCTCCGCCCTGAATGAAAACAACGAAGCGCAGCTGGTCACCGTCCGCGATGATGTTGATCTGCCGGTCATCGTGGCGTTTCGATTGCTGGCCGCGAAACTCGCGGCGCGACATCCAATTTTGTTGAAGGATGTGCTGTCCGGTCATTCCAAGCGGAGTGAAGCGAAGCGAAACGCAGTCGAGGGATCCCGTGATGAAGCCCTAAAGGTAGCGCCACGGGATCCCTCGATTGCGCTCGGGATGACCGATTTTCTTGGGAACCTCCTTGCCGCAGCCACGAACATTGGCTCGTTGCTTTGCGATGGGATCGGCGACGCGATCCTCATCCAGGGAGAAGACGCGCCAGGCCAGGCGTTGCGTCTCAGTTACAATATTCTGCAGGCAGCCGGTTCGCGCATTTTCAAGACTGATTACGTGGCTTGCCCGTCCTGCGGGCGCACCCTGTTCAATCTCCAGACAACGACGGCGCGAATCAAAGCGGCCACGATGCACCTCAAAGGTGTGAAGATCGCCATCATGGGTTGCATCGTGAACGGCCCGGGAGAAATGGCGGACGCGGATTTTGGATATGTGGGCGGAGCGCCCGGTAAAGTAAATCTGTATGTTGGGAAAACGGCGGTAAAATTCAACATCCCGGAAGCGGATGCGGTCGAGCGTCTGCAGGATTTGATTCGCGAACACGGAAAATGGGTGGAGCCGGCGGGGGTCGCGCCCGCGTTGGTCTAGCGGTCCAATTGCCGTTGCGAACGGGTCCCTGGCGCCATCGCAAAAAAGGAGGCGCTTGGCAATCTTAAGAAGGCGGCTATTGGTTTAGCCTATGAAAACGATCCTGGTTTCAATGGCGCTGGTGTGCGCCTTTTTGGGAGGAGCCTGTTCCCGCTCGGAGGAAGAGCAAGCTGCCAAGGCGACCCCCGTGCCGAATTTGAAGGCTGACGCCGAGCGTCTGCAACAGGCCACCGCGAAAGCCGCCGAAGAAAGAAAACGCGCGACAGAAGCATCCGCGACGGCGACTCCTTCCCAAAACTGAGTCGGCCTAAACCTCGAATCGCGGCCTCCGTCATTTGGGACAAAGAGTTTGTCTCTCGAAGATGGCCGCCTCATAGTGGATGGAACTCTGGCGCGCAGCTGCTTGCTGAACGAATAAATGGCCGCAGGGCAGGCCCTTGTTTCTTCGAGCTGTAAGTCAGCCTCAACCAGAGCTTCATCATGCGCCGTACCAGGATCACCCTTCTTTTCCTTCTCACATCCGTCTCGGCGCTTTTACTTGTGCTGAGTTTCACGCCTGTGGCGGGAGGAGCGGGTAACGCGCTTGCGGCCAAGCTGAGCGACGCGGATGCGGAACAGGAATCGGACCCGGATTTGCCGCCCGGGATGGCGGGAAAAATCGACAAGGAAACCTACCTTCGCCGGCGGGCCGAACAGTTGGATATGCTCCGGGGCCGGCCCTACAATCTGCCTTACGACCCCCGGGAACGAGCCATCAGGGAGATGGAGCGACAGGAAGCCGCGCAGAAAGAGGAAAGGCGCCGTCTCGGATTGCCCGACCAGGCGCCAACCTGGACTGCGCTCGGGCCGGCGCCGATTCCCAACGGTCAGACCAGCGACTCGTCCGTGCCCGTAAGCGGGCGGACCTCTGCGATCGCCGTGCATCCAACAAATCCGGACACGGTTTACGCTGGGACCGCCCAGGGCGGAGTCTGGAAGACCACCAACGGCGGCAACACGTGGGCTCCGCTGTTTGAGTTCCAATTAGAGACCGAGGCCATCGGCGCGATCACCATCGATCCGATCGATAGCAACATCGTTTATATCGGAACCGGCGAAACGGCGCTTTCGGGTGACAGCTTCATGGGGAAAGGCCTTTACATCATCCGCAATGCCAACTCCGCCACGCCAACGTTGAATGGCCCCTTTCGCCTGAACGGTTTCGGGATGGACGTCTTCAGTGGTCGAAGCATTGGTCGAATCGCCGTCGATCCGCTGGACAACAACATCATTTTTGTCTGCACGACATCAGGCACGACTGGTAATCCGAATGCTGTTCCGGGCGGCACCCTTCCGCCGCGCGGAATCTATCGGTCCACGAACGCGCAATCTGCCAGTCCGACCTTTGCGCAGATTTCAATCACAGGGGCGCCGGCCCTGGACCGAAACGTAGTGGACATCGCGATGGACCCCGGAAATCCCAATCTGCTCATCGCCACTGTAATTGGCGCGGCTTCCGACGGCGGTATTTATCGCACAGCAGACGCGTTGGGTTCTATTCCGACATTTACCCGGACGCGCGTTTTGCCTGATGGCACAAGCAACCGCGCTGAATTGGCGATCAACCACAATGGTTCGGTGGTTACTGTGTATGCTGCGGTTGGAGAAACCTCCACGGCCGCGCTCGGTGGCCCGGACTGCGCGACGACACGTTCGGGGTATGTCACCCGATCGGTGGACGGCGGCCAGACCTGGTCCGCTCCGCTGCCGGGTTCGACCGGGTTCTGCGGCGGCCAATGTTTCTATGACATCGCCATCGCCGCGACCCAGGACAACACGACCATTCATTTGGGTGGAGCGGCCCGGGGCGGTACTGCCCCCTGTACGATCGATACCATGAAACGCTCCACCGATGGCGGCACGAGCTTCGTGCGGAACGACAGCACGCTGCATCCTGATTCTCATGCGTTGGCGATCGCCCCTTCGAACCAGGCGGTGGTTTACGCGGGGAACGACGGAGGCATCTGGAGGTCCGGCGACAATGGTAACACCTGGGTAAGCAAAAACACCGCCGGTTACAGCATCACCCAGTTTCAAAGTCTGGCGCTGCATCCTTTCGATAGATATTTCACGATTGGCGGCACGCAGGATAACGGCACCAATTGCCTCAGCCCGGATGGGATAACCTGGACGAGCTGCCGCGGCGGGGATGGCGGTTACGCGCTCATCGATCGGAACGCGCAGGATACATCGACGGTGACGATGTATCATACCTTCTTCAACCAGGTGGGCTCGCAGATCGGTTTCGAGCGCGCTTTCAGTACCGGTTTTTCGTGGCTGTTTAGGGGTTGCTCAGGATCGAACAGCAATAATGGAATGACGTGCAACGATACCGTCCTTTTCTATGCGCCCATGGAACAGGGACCGGGCAATCCCAACACGATCTACTTCGGCACCGATCGTCTCTACCGGTCCACGAACCAGGGCGATTTGATGACGCTGGTGAGCCAGGCGCCAATTGTCGCCGGACAGGCGATCAGTTCCATCGGCATTTCGCCTCAGGACGATAACGTGCGCATCGTCGGTTTGAGAAATGGCCAGGTCTTTGCCACGACCACCGGCTCCCCGGTCCTGAGCAATGTAACAGGTTCGAATTTTCCGCCGGCAAATCCGAACGATCCGTCACGAAAAGCAATTGGCCGCGCCGTGATCGATCCGAATAATCCAAACACGGCTTACGTCACCTTCAGCAGTTATGGACTGCCGAGTGGCCAGCAGATTTTTAAGACCACCAACCTCAACAACGCGACACCTGTCTGGACACCAGCCAGCAATGGCATGCCGAGCGTTCCGGTGGCGGCGTTTGTAATCGATCCCCGAGACTCCAACGCCCTCTTCGCCGGGACAGATATCGGCGTGTATCAATCCACCGATGGAGGCGTGAACTGGGCTCCGTTAGCGGGCTTGCCTCGCGTGGCGATCTTCGATGCGGAGATCTCCGATGTTCATCGTGTTCTGCGCATTGCCACCCATGGCCGCGGGATTTATGAGATCAGTATTCCGGGCCAGCTCCTGCCGGTAGTGCGCGCCGGGGGCAATGGCACCAGCGGTCCGGGTGGCGCGGCGGCGGTCGTATCGGAAAGCTGCGCACCCTTCAACGGGGCAATCGATCCGGGAGAAACTGTCGGGGTAAGTTTTGGCATCAAGAATATCGGAGGCGCGCCTACAACCGATCTCGTGGCGACGCTGCTCCCTACGCCCGCCGTGACGGCGCCAGGCGCTCCCCAAAGCTACGGCGCAATTCAACCGGGCACGACAATTACAAGAAACTTTTCGTTCACCGCCAATGGTAAATGCGGCGATACCATTACCCTGACGTTTCAAGTCCAGGATGGAGCAACCAATTTCGGTAATCTGAGTGTTACTTTTATTCTGGGTGCCCTGATCGCTACTCCGGCAGCTTTTGCGGAGAGCTTCGATGGCGTTAACGCTCCAGCCCTGCCTTCGAGCTGGACGACGGCAAGCACCGGCGCAGCGCCCTTGTGGACGACCACGGCTGCTTTTGCCGACACAGCGCCGAACTCCGCGGAGACCAATGGGACAACTACGCCGGGCGATAACAGCCTAACGACACCGACGATCGCCGTTCCCAGTGCGCCGGGCACGGGAATCAATCCGACTGTCCAGCTTTCCTTCCGGAACAATTACAACCTGGAGGGTGGATTTGACGGAGGGGTGCTGGAGATAAGCATCAACGGCGGGGCATTCGCGGACATTATCTCCGCGGGCGGCACCTTCGTTTCGGGAGGTTATAACGCGGCTATCGGGGCCACCGACAGCGTGCTTGCTGGACGGCAGGCGTGGACTGGGAATTCCAACGGCTTCATTACTACAGTCGTCAATTTGCCAGTGGCCGCGCGGGGTCAAAATGCCCAGTTCAGATGGCGGACGGCCTACAACACGGGAACGAGCCCGGGGGGCGGCGGCATGCGGATCGATACGATTTCGCTCAACCGCATAGAAAGAACCTGCTGCAGCGCGATAGTACCTACACCTACTCCTTCTGCCACCGCCACACCTACCGCGACGGCAACTGCGACGCCTAGTCCAGCTGCGCAGGCCATTAACCTCTCGACCAGGATGCTGGTCGAAACCGGTGACAATGTCGGTATCGGCGGCTTTATTATTACAGGAACCGGCGCGAAGCATGTGCTGGTGCGTTCGCTTGGGCCCTCGCTCGTCGGTTTCGGGATTCCCAATGCGCTACCCGATACTGTGGTAGAGCTACATGGCCCAACCGGTTTCATCACGGTGATCAACGACAACTGGAGAGATACCCAGGAGGCGGCAATTCTAGCCACCAGCCTCGCGCCCACGAATAACTCGGAATCAGCGATCGACGCCACTCTGGCCCCGGGCAACTATACGGCGATCGTCCGGGGCAAAAACAACGCCACCGGCGTGGGTCTCATCGAGGTTTACGATATCAGCCAGGGAGCTGGCTCGAGATTGGCGAACATTAGCACACGTGCCTTTGTCAATACCGGCGGCAATATCGTAATCGCTGGGTTTACCCTGGGGAGCAACGGCGGCGATGGGAAGATTATCGTCCGCGCCCTGGGACCGAGCTTGAGCGCCTTTGGCTTGTCTCCCGTGTTGGATGATCCAACCCTCGAACTGCGCAACAGAAATGGAGCCCTGCTGATTTCGAATGACGATTGGCAGGATAACGCGGCGCAAGCCGCGGAAATTATGGCGGCAGGATTAGCGCCTGGCAATGCGAGGGAGGCAGCGGTCGCGGCGACTTTGGCGCCGGACGTCTATACAGCGTTGCTGGCAGGACTGGGGGACACAACCGGGATCGGCATCATTGAAGTGTACGCCCGCGATCCGTAGCGGATGCGCCCCGGCTGGCGAATCAATTGTTGCTGATCAAAAAAGCGGACTCAATCTGAGGGCTGTAGCTCTCGGGGTAGATTCCCAGACACCCGAAGCGAATATCCAGAATTGCCCACGCAGATCCTCCCGCCGGCAGTTCCGGGACGGTCCAATCGAAATACTGTATCTTCGGGTTGCGCTGACTGATGATATACGAATAGGTTTGGCCGCCATCGATCGAGACCATCACTTCCGTCTCACACATTGACAGAACCACTCTCGGATAGTGGGCGTTCCATTCAACGCGCACAACTTGTCCGGGCCGTACAACCGATCCGGCTCTCGGCGAAATCAGTTGGGCACTGTAAGCGGTGTCCCCACCCCCTGGACCCTTCGCGAATGCGATTCTGGGCGATGGCGCTGCGAAGATAATCGTCAACGCAAGCAGTGCTAAAATTGCCGGATGGGTTTTCATTTTTTCAGTCCATCCTAATTGGCGTTTCGTGTCAACCACCGATTACGCAAAGATCGTCCTATAGATCTCAAAACGCGAGTTCGCCATCTCTGCCATCGTCGGGCGCGTTGCCAGGAATCCCTTCAAAGGCCAGATCCTCTCTTCTTATGAGCTATTTTGTAAAATTCTCCAGAGTTCGCCGAATCGTAATTTCCTTCGGATCACAACAAGTCACGCTTATCTCGATGTTGTCTTCTCCACCTTTTCCGCCGCCCGTCCGCAAACTCACCCTGGCGTTTTCCAGATCTTTGGCCGTGAATCCATTTCTAAGGAGAATTTCCAGGGCAAGCGGCACCTCGTTAGTCTTTATAGCTCTCTTCAGCTGGTCACGGTCGCTTTCATTGGCGCGAATCCGGACCTGGACTTCAGCGGCTTTCTTTTGCAGTGCTACGGCGTCGACACTCGTGGGGGCGTCGGCGGACGGAGAGAATTTATCCCCGTTCGCTTGCGCCGGCGCCGACGTCGAAAAAGCCAAAAGGCAGAGTGATGCGAGGATAATGAATCTGCCTGGGAAGTTCATAAGGTTGATGAACTAGCGCATTACAAAATTGTAATAAAGCTGCGGTCTTACTTAGATGCCCTGTTCGGCGAGCTCACGGGTTTTTGCAACGGAGAAAATAACCCTAGACATTGATCGTCGAATCGTTCAACACTCGCGACCGATTCGTCACCGATCGTTTTCAACATAATCCTGGCCGGGGTGAAGTTACCCGTGGACTGGATTACTGCTAAGACATCGTGAAACGCGATCGCTGAATCCCAATGAAGCTACCTCGTCCTGCTCGTACTCGCTCCGCCCGGAAGAACACATCTATGAACACACGCCTACGCCTGACAGTGCTTGCCGCCGCAATCTCGCTCCTCACCGTCGCCCCATCCGGGCTGCATGCACAATTATCGGCAACCGACGGGATCGAGGTTCCCGACGGTACCCGCAAATGCATAAAGCCGGGCAACCGTATGCCGATGCCTCCCGGTCCATTCGTGGTCCTGGCCTGCCTGAACCCGGTGGTAAACGTTAGCGCTCAATCGGGCAACCAGCAGGAAAGCTTCGTGGTTGTGAACCCGACGAACACTCAAAATCTCGTGGCCTTTTCGAATACCAACGCCAATAGCATCTTCCGCGCATTTTCCATGAATGGCGGCGCGACTTGGACGCGGGGCACGGTGGCCACGAATGTGGCGTGCTGTGATGGGCAGGCGGCCTTCGACTCGTTCGGCAACCTGTTCATGGTCTACATCAACAGTAGCGTTAACCAGATTAACGTGATTCTGAGCACCGACGGCGGCCAGACGTTCGGTGCACCGATTACCGTAGGCACGGGCAGTGTTGACCAACCTTCCATCGCGGTGGGCAACGGCAGCGTCTGGGTTGACTGGAATTTGAGCGGGGCCATGCACGCGCGGGGCGCGGCCGTGACAGGGTTGGGCGTGGTTGGAGCGTTCAACCCGGACCAGACGATTCCGACAGGGTCCGGCAGCTTCGGAGGTATTGCGGTCGGGCCGGGTGCGAATGGCGGCAAGGTGATCGTGACTTATCAGAGCCCGACCGGCGGGCAGGGTCCGGCGACGATTTTCGCTAACGTCGATGCCGACGGACTGGGAGCGGGCAATTTTGGTGCGCGCATCACCGTCACGACGACTAACGTGGGCGGCTTCGACTTCATCCCGGCGCAAAACGGACGCTCGATTGACGCCGAGGCGGGGGTTGTGTGGGACGCGACTGGGGGGCCCTTCAACGACCGCATCTACCTGGTTTACACGGAAGAAACCGCCGCCGAGAACAATGACACTGATATTCTGGTGCGCACATCGACTAACGACGGTGCCACCTGGAGCGCGCCGGTGCGGGTGAACGACGATCCGTCTGTGCCGATTCGCAGCCAGTTCCTGCCCTACATCACCCTCGACCGCGTGACCGGCACAGTGGCGATAGGCTTTCACGATTGCCGGAACGACAACGGTGTGGCAGGCGTGGGCGGAACGAACGCCATCGCCAATGACGATGCCGAATATTTCGGCACCTTTAGCACCGACGGTGGAGCGACCTGGGCGCCGAACACGCGCTTGAGCGGCGGCTTCTCGAACGCCGCCGCGGCGAACAGCGGGGTGGACTTCGGCGACTACGTCGGTCAGGCCGCGCACGCGGGCAAGCTCTACACAGTCTGGGCGGACAACTCGAATTGCGATGGCACGAACGCCAACGGGACGCTGAGCGCGTTTGATTTGTATTCGAACACACTCACGATTGGCGCGCCCACCCCAACGCCGACTCCTTGTCCGCTTTGTACTCCAACACCGACACCCTCACCAACCGCGACACCTACTGCGACCGCGAGCGTGACGCCGACGGCGACACCGACTGCCACGGCAACGATCACGCCAACGCCGACACCTGGGTGCACACCGTTCGCCTTTGCGGGGACTGGGGTGGGAGCGATACCTGACGGCGGCAGCGGAACGTTCCCGGTTTTCGGAGCGCCGCTCAACATCACCTTCACGGTGGCTGGCCGGA